>JAUVBO010000299.1 GCA_030591195.1 Pseudomonadota bacterium | reverse complement strand
GGCTGGGTCAGCTGTCGAGGGTGGCGCCGGCGGATCAGCGGCACCGCGAACAGCGCCGGCAGCACGTAGAGCCGGTTGAGGTGGATGAAGTCCCAGAGGTAGGGCAGACCCCACTTCTGGGCCGTGGCGAGCCCGCCACCGGCCTTGACGTAGAAGGTGTTGGGCAGCGGGTGGCCGTAGTAGCTCCAGCGCCAGAGCATGAAGAGGCCGACGGGCAGCAGGTAGCCCGCGACCCAGACGAGCTCGGCCCGGGTCGGCCACAGCCGCCGCTCGCCGAGGATGTTGGCCGCGAGCCGGTGCAGCCCGGTGAGCCCGAAGATCATCAGCCCCTCGGGCCGGGTCATCGTCGCCAGGGCGAAGACCAGCCCCGAGGTCGGCCACCGGCCCGGCCTGGTCTGCTCGCGGGCATAGAGGTAGACCCCGAACAGCGAAAGGGCGGTGAAGGCCTGGGTCTCGAGGCCCCCCGAGCACCAGACGGCGAAGGTGCCCCAGGTGGGCAGCAGCAGCGCGCCCACCAGATCCCAGCCGCGAACCGGGTGGTCCTCGCCCCGGTAGACCCGGGTCAGCCGGTAGAGCAGCACCAGCACCGCGACCCCGCCGAGCGCGCCGAGCACCAGCGACGTCACCTCGGGCCGCAGGCCGGCCATCAGCAGCAGGCCGAGGGTCAGGGTCCAGAGGAAGTTGGTGTAGCCCTCGACCCGCTCGCCGAGGTTGAAGACCAGCTCGCCGTGGTGGGCGAGGTTGTAGCTGAAGCGAAAAGAGATGTAGGCGTCGTCGCAGACGAAGTTGTAGGCCAGCGCGTGACCCACGAGCCCCACCGCCGCGCAGCCGAGGACCAGCAGCGGCAGCCACCGGCGGCGGCCGTGGTCGGCTGGCACGGGGGCCGCAGTGAAGGCCTCTGGGGCGGTCATTTCTCGATCGACGCTTCGAAACAGTAGTGGCGCCCGCCAGCTCGGCGGGCGGTGACGGTGAAGGTCACGTCGGCTCGCTTGCCGGCCAGTTTCTGGGTGTCGAGCCGGAAGTGGGCCCAGCCGAGACCGTTGGGACGAGTGAACGCCCGCCGCTCGCCGCCCTCGACGGCGACCTCGAGCTGCACCGGGGCGCCGGTCGGGTGCGAGCGGACCGCGTCGTCGAGCAGGCCGTGGTGGCCGACCAGCGCCCGGCCGAGCTCGATCTTGCCAAAGCGGACCTGCAGCTTGCCGCCGTCCACCGGGTGGGCCCAGAGGCAGCGCCGGAACTGGCCGTCGATCCGATGGGAGACCGGCCCGACGAAGTTCCAGCTGTGGCTCTTGGAGCAGACGAAGCGGTCCCGCTGGCGCGGACAAGGGGTCCGCCGGCCGCCGCGCTCGAGCTCGACGACGGCGCGGTCGAGCTTCGACAGCAGCGAGCGGGCGTCGTCCTTGCTGCCGCCCCGCGTCGCGGCCTTGGCCGTCAGGCCGATCAGCGCCAGCGCCACCAGGCCGACGCCGATCCACAGCCCGTGGCGCTCGGCACGCCGGCCGAGGGGCAGCAGCCGCTCGGCGAGGCGCTCGGCGAGGGCCGGCCGGTAGCGGCAGGCGACCATCAGCAGCAGCAGCCCGATCGCGGCCCAGCTGATCAGCGAGCCGACGACGTTGACCGCCGGCCAGCGGTAGCGCAGCTCGATGGTGCCGTTCTTCGCCGGGACGCCGATGAAGATGTTGTGGGTCTCGAGCGCGGCGGTCTCGATCGGTAGCGGCCGGCCGTCGACCGTCGCCGACCAGTTGGGGTAGTTGGCCCGGTGGAGCACCAGGCGGCTATCCGGGCCGGCGCCGCTGACCACCAGCCGGACCCGCTCGGGCTCGAAGGCCGCGACCTTGACCGTGCCGGGCCCGATCAGGGTGTAGCGCTTGGGGCTGTAGCCGAGGTTCTCGTAGACGTGGATCGCGCCGAAGCGCTTGGCGAGCCGCAGGTCCCTGCCGCGCTGGGTCCCGATGCTGACGACGTACTTGACCTGCAACATCCGGTAGAGGTTCGGGTCGGCCGTGTCGGGCTTGTGGATGAAGTTGGTGCAAGGGGTGAACCCGACCTTGTAGGCCGGCAGGTGGTTGTAGACCGGCGCCGCGGCGAAGAAGTGGTCGTTGTAGGGCCGGACGTAGGCGATGCGGACGAGCTCCTGCGGCTTCTTGCCCTGGCGCTCGCCGAGCTCCTTCGACCAGCTGAGGAACCGCTGGTAGTCGTCCCAGTGGCGCAGGTCCTTGCGGGTGCGGATCCGTCCGACCTCGGCGCCGTAGGTCTTGCCCCAGGCGCGCAAGGCGGGCTCGACGAAGGGCGCCACCGAGAGCATCACCAGCGCCGTGAGCAGATAGCGTCGCCAGCTGAAAGCAGGGCGCGCGACCTCGCCGGCGATGCGGGTGAAGGCGACCTGCAGCGCGTAGCCGGCGAGCAGCAGCAGGCAGACCTTGACCGGGATCGCCAGCCGCTGGAACTGCACCTGGCCGAAGGCGGGCGAGATCGAGATCAGGTCGAGCTCGTGGAAGGCCGTGCTCGAGGCGAGGAACAGCACCACCGCGCCGAGGCCGACGAGGAACAGCCCGGCGAAGCTCCGGCGCCAGGCCGCGAGGCCCCCGCCGAGCAGCCCGAGCCAGACCAGCGGTGGGGTGATGTTGTCGAACCGCGTCCCGCGGAGCATCCCCTGGGCCATCTGGGGCAGCGACTTCCACAGCTCGCCGTACTTCGCCATCCAGGCGCTCTTGGCCGAGAAGGGCAGCAACCAAAACGCCGCCAACGCCGCACCCAGGGTCAGGGCGCCGAGGGTTCGCGCGATCACCCGGCCGGCGGGCTCGTCGGTACCGAGGGTCCGGGCGGCGAGGTAGATCGGCACGCCGATGCCGAAGTAGATTATCGCCACCGGGTGGGCCAGCAGCGCGAAGCCGGCGCAGAGGCCGCAGATCGCGTGGTCGCGCGGCTTGCCCCGGCGCAGCACCTGATCGAGGGTCGAGAAGGCGAGCAGGGTGAAGGCCGTCGAGAGCACCTGGGGCCAGACGCCCCACCACACGGTGTAGGTCCAGCCGCCTTCGCGGTACTGGCCGCGGTCGAGCATGAAGAAGAGGCCGGCGAGCAGGCCGGCGGTGCGGCCGAAGTAGGTCTTGCCGAAGTGGTAGACCGCCAGGCCGCCGACGGCGAAGACGGCGAGGAAGGCGAGGCCGTAGGTCGCTTCCCAGCCGAGCAGGCCGAAGGTGGCGAGGTAGAGGGTGGAGATCCAGAGGTCACCGCCCGGCGGGTAGTCCTCCCCGGCGGGCCAGCCGGCGAACCAGAGGTCGCTCCAACCACTGAGGCGCCCCTGGCCGAGCATCTCGCTGACGAAGTGCCAGGCCCGGGTCAGGTGGACCGGGTGGTCCTGGGACTGGGGCATCTGGCCGATCAGCACCGGCCAGAGCAGGGCGGCGGCGACGCCGAAGAGGGCGACCGCGGGCAACATCTGTGGCAGCCAGCCGAGCTCCCGCCCGCGGAGCCGGGGCGGGCGGGCGTAGAGTGCCCTCAGCGCGGCGGCGAGCTCGGGGACCACGGCGTAGGCGCCGAGCAGGCAGAGCGCCACGCCCAGGGTCCGGGCGACGTAGCCGCCGCTGACCATCATCGGGATGCCAGCGGCCGCTGGCGCCACCAGCAGCGCCCGCAGCCACGGGGACAGCGACGCCACGGGAGGCTCGGCGCCCTGGTCCGCGTCACGAGAGGCAGTAGCGGCCGCGTCGCTCATCGGGCGCCTCTCCTGACGGTGGCCGAGACCACCGTCCAGGGCAGGGGGGCGCGGACCTGCTCGATCTCGAGGTGGCGCGAGACCAGGCTGACGAAGCCCCGCCGGCTCCAGTGCTGGAGGTGGCCCGGGGTGTTGCCGAGGTCGGCGAGGTATGAGCCGCGGGCGAGGTTCAGCGCCCGCCAGAGGGGCTCCCGTGGCACGCTGAGGATCACGTGGTGCCTGGCGACCCGCGCGATCTCGCGCAGGGCCGCCTCGGGATCGGGCAGGTGCTCGAGCACCTCGCAGGCGAGCACCAGGTCGAAGCTGCGGTCGGCAAAGCCGAGGGCGGTGGCTGACTGGGCGGCCAGCGGCAGCCCGGGGTGGCGACCCCGGGCGACCTCGAGGATCCTCGGCGAGAGATCGGTGCCGACGAAGCGCCCTGGCCGTAGTCGCGCGAGCCGCTCGCAGAGCTCGCCCTCACCGCAGCCCACCTCGAGCACCTCGCGAGCTGGGGCCGCCGCATAGAGATCGCTGACCGCCGAGAGGAAGCCGTTGATCAGCAGTCGCGCGATCGGGTTGCGAGTCGCGTACTTGTCGGTCACGTTGCCGGCTACGACGCCTCGGTCGACGATCATGGAGGTCCGCTTACTCCGGGATCTAGGGCCAGGTCAACCATGTCGTGAGCGGCGGCGGCTGGTGGCATAACAACAGCTTGCGCTGGCCCATATGGTTATCGTAGCCTGCCGACCCGGAGGAACACCGATGACCCGAGCACCCCTGATCGCAGCTTTTGGCTTGGTTGTCGCTGCCTTGCTCTGGACGGCGCCAGCTCGAGCGCAGGAACCCGATCCGGTGTTGGCGCAGATCGACGGGCTCAAGGGCGAAGCCGTCGACGCCTTCAACGCCTATGCGTACCGCAAGGGGAGGGTCAAGCTCGAGCGGGCGCTGGTGCTCGCCCAGCGGCGCGGCAAGCAGCGCCACAAGAAGCTCGCCGAGGTTCAGGTGCTGCTGGGGGTCGCGGCGATCGCCGGTCAGAACGACTACTACCGCGGCGTGCACGCCTTCGTTCGTGCCCTGCGCATCGACCAGGCCGTGCGGCTGCCGAAGGCCCTGGCCACCCCGGAGCTGCAGCGGCTCTTCGTCAGCGCCCGCAAGACGGTCAAGTCCCTCGGCACGCCGCCGACGCTCAAGCTGCCGCGGACCCGCCGGGAGAAGGCTGCCGACATCAAGAAGGGGGCCAAGGGTCTCGACCACTCGTCGATCGACGAGGCGAAGAGGAACTTCCCGATCGTCGTCAAGGCCGCCACCGGCGTCGAGCTGCGGGTCAAGCGGGTCTTCCTCTATTACCGGCCGGCCGGCAAGGTCAAGTACCACCGGGTCCAGATGGGTCATCGCGGCCGGAGCAACGTCTACCGCGGCAGCGTGCCGGCGCAGTTCACCCGCGGGCGCTACGTACACTACTCCATCGAGGCGCGCGACCACCGAGGCAACGTCGTCGCCAGCAACGGCTCGGCGCGGGGGCCGAACGTCGTGATCATCAAGTAGCTTCCCGGCGCGATCTGGGGCTCGGCTGCCGGACCGCCCATTTACTCGAACCAGCAAGGAGACTGCCGTGCGAAAGGCTGTCATTGGATGGGTCGCCGCCGCAGGTTTTTGCGTCGCGGCGCTGGCGATCGCGCCGCAGACGAGCGAGGCGGGGCGGAAGAAGCGCAAGAGCC
>JAUVBO010000283.1 GCA_030591195.1 Pseudomonadota bacterium | reverse complement strand
GAGTTCGAGACCATCGCCCGAGCGATGTCGCTCGGTACCAAATGCTCCGAAACGAGGGAAAAGCGAAGCCTTACGATCAAGGAGGTGGCGAAGCAGCTCAAGGTCCCACAGCACCGCGTCAAGGTCATCGAAGCCGGCACAGCGAACAGAATCGACCCAAAGGTACTGCCGCGCTACATCGCCCTGCTTGGGCTGGAGCGCTGGGCCAAGAAGTGGAGCAAGGCCAACGGCGAGCTGGCCGCGAAGCTCGGGTTGGCGGGCACGGCGCCCAAGAAAATGGGTCCAACCAGCAAGAAGCCCACGACGAAGACCAAGAGCGACTTGGATGTCGACTTCGAGGAGTATCTGGAGCTGTATGCCGAGGACGATGACGGCGGCAAGCGGCCCAAGCTGACGAAGCAGAAGTTCGCTGCGCTGAGCAACGAGATGATGGACCTCTGCACCTGGAGCAACATCCGACAGCTGAGCGGGGCGGAGAGGCGAAGGATGAAGGAGCTGGACTATCTGTTTATCGGGTAACGAGGCGCGTGGAGCACCATCATTGGCTCCGGGTGGCGCCCTCGACAATCGGCCGCTCCAAGCCGGCGCCGTCAGTCCGGCTGCGAGGTGAGGCCGAGGACTGTGGCAAGGTCGAAGGCGGGAAGATGCAGGTGGGAAAGAAAGTGGGGTACGGTACCCCACTATTGGCTCATTCCTGACGCTCCATGACTCAATCTGACACTTTCAACCCTTCGTAATGTAACGATTCCAGCACCGTCGGGGCGGATTTTGGGTCCAGGGGGTAATCCCCTTGGGGTTCGTGTCCACCTCTCTGCCAAGAAGACGTCAGGCACCGCCCGATCCGGCGAGGCCGTCTTCGGCCCGACCAATGCGATCGTGGACGCCCTCAGGGGCCCGCCCTGCCCCTCATCGGGCGCCGCGGACAAATTGTCGTTGATCTTCCTTCGCGAATGCGGCAAGACGCAGTCAGGACTCCATGTTTTCTCGGAACGGTTCTGTAGGGAGCACGGAGACTCGGTCAGGCGGTCGACCAGCTAGGATCTGGCCGCCATGCAGGAGCAAGTGTCTTGGAAAAGGGTACAGTGAAGTGGTTCAACGACTCTAAGGGGTACGGATTCATCACGAGGGACAGCGGTCCGGACGTCTTCGTGCATCACAACGCGATCCAGGGTGACGGTTTCCGCACGCTCGCGGAGGGAGATCAGGTGGAGTTCGACGTTGAGCAGGGCCCCAAGGGCCCCGCCGCTGCCAACGTTCGCCGCACGTAACAGCACAACCCGAGATGTAACCAAAGGGGCGGGTCGATGACCCGCCCCTTTTTTTGTCTTGCGGCGTCAAGCGTCGGGCCCCCGCTGCCTCGGCGGTTGCGTCCACAACGGCTAGTTGGCCGTGGTCATGCCCAGCCGGGAGACGCCCGCGCCGCGGCAGATGTCCATCACTCGCACGGCGAGCCCGTAGTTGACCTCGTCGTCGACGCGGACGAAGAGCAGCTTGTCGCGACGCCGGGAGAAGATCGACCGCACCCGCTCGGCGAGGCGGCTGAGCTCCACCGGCTGGCCACCGAGCTCGATCCGCTCCGCGCCCCGCTCGCCCCCCTCCCCCCCTCGCAGGTGGAGCACCACCTGCTGGGCAGCGATGTCCGCGGTGACCTCCTCGTCGGCCTTGCGCGGGATCACCACGCCGATCTCCTTCAGCAGCAGCGGGGTCAGGACCATGAAGATGATCAGCAGCACCAGCACCACGTCGACGAACGGCGTGACGTTGATCTCGCTCCGCGGGCCGCCCTTGGCCGTGCCGAGGTTCATCCCCATCAGCTGTCACCCCCAATCTTGCCGGCGATGGCCAGCGAGACGCCCGGGGCGCCGGCCCGCTGACAGATCTCGATCACGCGCCGCATCGGCGCGAAGCTCAGCCGGCGATCACCCTTGACGAACACCCCCCGCGGCGGCTTGCGCGCCAGCAGCCGGCGCAGGCGATGCTCGAGCTGGCGCGCGCTCATCGGGTCGCGGCCGAGGAAGATCCGCTGGTCGCGGCGAACCGAGACGATGATCTGATCGCCGGTGTCCTGCTTCTCGTCGTGGTTGGCGCTCAGCGGCAGCAGCACGTCGACCCCCCGCTGGAGCAGCGGGGTGACGACCATGAAGATGATCAGCAACACCAGCACCACGTCGACGAACGGCGTGACGTTGATCTCGCTCTTGACCTGGCCGACGGCGGCCAGCGCCCGCTCCGCCCGCGCGCGGCGCAGGCGGCGCCGGTTGGCCGCCCGACGGGGTGTTGTGCCCTCGAGGCTCACTCGGACGCCTCCGGCGGGGCCTCGACGCCGGTGCGGAGGACGAAGGCCACCACCTCCCCCGAGACGTCGTTGACGTCGACCACCATCTCCTCGACGCGGCTGCTGAGCAGGTTGAACAGCGCCACCGCCGGGATCGCCACGAAGAGGCCGAGGCCCGTGGCCACCAGCGCCTCGGCGATGTCGCCCGAGACCGCGCCGAGCCCGCCTGAGCCAGTGGTCGACATCGAGGTGAAGGCCTTGATGATGCCGACCACGGTGCCGAAGAGTCCGACGAACGGCGCGGTGGAGCCGATCGTCGCCAGCCCGCTGAGCCCGCGCTTGAGCAGCGAGATCTGCCGCTCGCGAACCCGCTCGAGGCTGCGGTCGAGGGCCTCCACCAGATCGATCCCGCGCCGGCCCGCGGCCAGCTGCTCGACCCCCGCCACGTACTCCTTGAGCCCGGCGCCGACGACCTGGGCCACCGGGCTCTCGCGGTGCTCGGCCGCGCTGGCGACCGCTCGCTGCAGGTCAGCGGCCTCGAGCGCCTCGCGGAGCACCCCGACGTAGCGACGTGAGGCGGCCCGCGCCTTGTGATAGCGCAGCAGCCGCTCGACCACGAGCCCGAGCGAGTAGACCGACATGATGATCAGCAACACGAACACGCCCGTGCCGATCGGTCCTGCTTCGTGCCAGACCTTGATCAGACTGAACGGCAATTTATCCTCCTGAAGGTCAACATCGACAAACAACTATTGGAGACGGAGGATGAACCGAACTGGAAAGCAGACCGCCGTCGCCACGCCATCGACCAGGTACGGCTTGTAGCGCCAGGCACGGACCTTGGCCAGCACCTCGGCGTCCATCACCGGGATCCCCTTGAGGATCTTGGTCCTCACGCGATCCACCGTGCCATCGGTCTTCAAGCAGGTCTTGACGATCACCACGCCCTTGACCCGCGCCATCCGCGCCGCGGGCAGATACTCGGGCATCTCGCCCGAGAGCTTGAGCTTCTCGACCACCGCGCGCTTGACGAAGATCGGGTGCTTGCGCGCCGGCGCGGCCTTCGCCGCGGTCGGCAGCCCGCCGACGACGCCGCCGGCCACACCGCCGGCCACGCCGCCCTCCTGGCCGCCCGACTCGCCGGCCTCGTCGCCGCTTGCAGGGGTCTCGACCGGCGCGGGCGCGACCTCTGGCGGGTTGTCGGGCGGCTGGACCTCGTCGGGCTTGGGCACGACGACCCTGGGCCGCGGACGGCTGATCGCGCGCTTGGGCGGCGGCGGCGGCGGTGGCGGTGGCGGCGGCGCCGGCGCCGCAAAGAAGGTGACCATCACCTGGGGCTCGGGCAGCTCCTCGACGTGAAACAGCGTCAGAAAGAGCAGCAACGCCACCACGCCACCGTGCAAGAGCACCGACAGGGCGAGCAGCAGCGTCTTGTGGCCGTCGATCCGCGGATCACGCTGGAGGATGCTGTCGAACACGTCGCCCGGTCACTTCTGCCGCTGTCGCAGGAGCCGCAGCGCCCGCTGGTGGTACTCGTCAGCCCGCCGCCGGTCGCGCTCGCGCGCGCCACCGGCGGGGTGGGCCAGCGCCCGCTCGCGATAGAGCAGGTTGATATAGGTCAGCGCCTCGACGTAGCGCGATCTCAGCCCGACCGCGTCCTCGAGCGCCTTGATCCCGCGGTTGGCGATCCGCTGTCGCTCGGCAGCGGTCACCTGGGCGTTGTCGTGGAGGTGCTCCCAGCAGGCGGTGCCGATCAGGTAGCGCGCCTGGGCCTCCCGCGGCAGCAGGCTCGCCCGCCGCTCGTACCACTTGAGCGCCTCGGCGAAGCGCCCCGCCTTGGAGCTGACCAGCCCGAGGCTGGCGACGACCTTCAGGTCCCGTGGCCGCTGGCGGTGCTGCCGCCGGAGGAAGGTCAGCGCCTCGTCGAAGCGCCCCCCGTCGACCAGGACCTGCAGGTAGAACTTCGGCCCCCGCTCGTCGTCCGGCCTCAGCGCGATGAACCGCCCGAAGGCTCGCTCGGCGCGGCGGACATAGCGCTGGGTCTTGCTGCTGCCCTCGTCGGCCAGCAGTCCGACGCAGGCGTAGCCGAGGTGCAGGTGTGCCAGCGCGAACTTCGGATCGATCTCCACCGCTCGCTCGTACTTGGCGAGGGCCTGGCGCAGCTTGCCGCCGCGGTAGAGCGAGTTGCCCTCCTTGGCCAGCGCGCGGGCCTCGACCTTGCCGCAGCCCGGGGCGCAGACGAGGACCGCGCCGAGCAGGGCGACCTGCAGCAGCAACGGCACGGCCCGACCAGGTGCCTCAGGCGCCATCATCCCCCTTGCCACGGCGAGCGACGGTCGCCCTCGCCGCGCCGGCGCGGCCCCCGTCGCGCGAGCCAGGTGAGGACGAGGAGCACCGGGAGTGATCCGGCGGGCGATCCGAGCGGCGAGCCGGACACGCTGCAGCTGGTGTCGGCGTCGTGGTCCGGGTCGCATGCATCGCCGATGCCGTCGCCATCGGCGTCCTGCTGGAGCGAGTTGACGAGGTCGGGGCAGTTGTCCCGCGCGTTGTACACCCCATCGGCGTCGAAGTCGCCGCAGGCGTCGCCTTCCTTGTCGTCGTTGGAGTCGGTCTGGCGGGGGTTGGCCACCGTCGGGCAGTTGTCGAAGGCGTTGACCAGCCCGTCGCCGTCGTCGTCCTTCTCGCCGTTCTTCTTCTGGTCGCCCTCGGTCACCTTCTCGGCGGTGATGAACAGGTCGACGCTGTCGATCCAGATCGTCCCGACCTCACGCGCCGCGTCGCCGGTCACCGGCACGACCGCCAGGCTGGTGTAGACCTCGCCTCGCAGCTTGCTCGCGCAGGAGTCATGCCAGCCCTCCTCGGCCGTTCCCTGGCCGTAGCAATAGGGTCCGCAGGCGGTGAGCCCGGCGTCGGTGCGGCACGCGCCGGCCCGGAGCAGCCCCTCGGGCGTCGGGACCTCGCCGGCACAGCTGTCGTACCAGCCCTCGTCTTCCTCGCCGGCGTTGCGGCAGAGCGCGACGCAGCCGCTACACTTCGTCTTGCTGATCCGCTCGTGGGGCGGGTGAACCGTGATCTCGCGCACCTTGCCGTCAGCGACGACCGGCAAGGCGATCGTCACCCGCGAGTCGCCCTCGAGCACCAGCTCGCCCCGCAGCAGCCGCGGCACGCCCGGGGCTTCCTCGAGCAGGGGCACGCGCATCGTCACCTGCAGGGCGTC
>JAUVBO010000159.1 GCA_030591195.1 Pseudomonadota bacterium | reverse complement strand
CTGGCCGGGCAATATTCGCGAGCTGGAAAACGAGGTGCAGCGCCTGGTAATTCAAAGCGACGAGGGCGGCATCGTGCAACCCGAGCACCTCTCGCCGCAGATCCGCCGGGTGGAGGGCATGGTCGACCGGATCGCGCCGAAGAAGGGCTCGCTGAAGGAGATGATGGAGAGCGTCGAGCGCTACCTGCTGGGCGAGGCGCTCCGTGAGCACGGCAACAACAAGACCCAGACCGCCGCCGCGCTCGGCATCACCCGCGAGGGGTTGCACAAGAAGCTCGCCAAGTTCGCGAAATGATCGGACAGCTGTTCGACACCGCGATCGGGACCTGCGGCCTGGCCTGGAGCGAGGCTGGGGTCCGGGCGCTGGTGCTCCCCGGGCCGAGACGGCAGGCGGCGCCGCTGAGACGCTCGGCAGGCGCGGCTCGGCTGCCGGTTGCTGCGGCGGATGCGCTGCACGACGCGCCTGCTGCGGTGCGGCAGCTGGTGACTCGGATCCAGGCCCATCTCGCTGGTGACCGGCGGGACGACCTGCGTGACGTGAGCGTGGACCTCGGCCCCGGTTGCTCGCCCTTCGCCCGGCGGGTCTACGGTGCCCTGCGGGAGGTGTCGCCCGGCGAGACGATCACCTACGGCGGCCTCGGCAGTCGGGCCGGCGTGGCGTCGGGCGCGGCCCGGGCGGTGGGCGGTGCCATGGCCCGCAATCCGATACCCCTGGTGGTGCCCTGCCACCGGGTGGTGGCGGCTGCAGGGCCCGGCCAGTTCAGCTCACCAGGAGGCCTGCAGACCAAGCTGCGGCTGCTGACGATCGAGGGAGCCGACCTGGCGCCGTTTCGGTGCGCCGCCAGCGGCGCGTTGCGGCGTCGAGACGAGCGCCTGGCGCCGGTGATCCGTCGGGTCGGCGCCTTCCCGCTGCGCCCTCGGGCTGCCGACGAGCTGTTCGATGTGCTGGCGGCGGCGATCGTCCACCAGCAGGTGTCGATGGGCGCCGGTCGGGCGATCTTTGCCCGGCTGCTGGCCCGGTTCGGCGACGCGGGGCGGCTCTCGCCCCCGGCCCTCGCGCGGGCCGGCACGGCAGACCTGCGCCAGGTCGGTGTCTCGAGGCAGAAGGCGGGCTACTTGGCCGACCTCGGGCGGCAGGTCGACGAGGGGACGCTCTCGCTGGCGTCGCTGGCGTTGCTCGACGACGAACGGGTGGTCACCGAGCTGACCCAGGTCAAGGGGATTGGCCGCTGGACGGCGGAGATGTTCTTGATCTTCAGCCTCGGCCGGCCCGACGTCCTGCCTGTCGACGACCTTGGACTGCAGCAGGCGGTCCGTCGGCTCTACCAGCTTCGGCGAGTCGACCGGCGCCGCATCGAGCAACTGGCCGCGGCCTGGGTGCCCTACCGGTCGGCGGCCACCTGGTATCTCTGGCGGGCCCTCGAGAGCGGCGGCGTGTCCGCCTGAGGCGTCCTGAGTGTCGTCCGCCGTTGTCTATCGGCGAGTCCCGGGCTATGCTCAATTAGGTAGGTTCACTACGGTTGAGCTTGACCGGCCGGGAGCGTGAATGACAGGCGGAGACAGTTCCCTGCCCACGCCAGACTCTGGGGTTCACGACACCGTTGGCTCGAGCCTCGACGCCGCGGCCCGGTTGTTCGACCTCAGCACCGGGTTGCCCTCGCTGACGACGCTCTTTCGCGATCTGCGACCGTTTGCCTCCGCCTCCTCGGCGACGATCCTCTACATTCACCTGCCGACCACAGAGTTGATCGAGGAGCGCTTTGGCTGGGAGGCCCTCGAGGCCTACACCGCGCTGGTGACGACCTACCTCAACCGGTGCAAGCACGACCTGCGCGGTGAACGGCAGCACTGCGTCGTGGCGCGGGGGTTCGCCGACGACTACGTGATGTTCCTCCCCGGACGCAGCGACGACCGGGAGCTGCCGCAGCGGCTGTCAGAGGGGATGAATCGCCACCTGCAGGCGATCGACGAGGAGCTGGCGGCGCTGCACCGGGTCTACGTCGGCCGGGCGAGCACTGCGCCCTTCGCCAAGATTCACCCCGAGCGCCGGATCTACCGCGCGATCCAGCGGGCCCAGCAAGAGGCGACCAACGTCAGGCAGCAGAAGATTTCGTCCCAGGGGCAGGTGCTCGATCGCTGCATCGAGCAGGCCGCCTTCCGGATGGTCTACCAGCCGCTGGTGAAGGTCGAGGACCTCTCGATCCTCGCCTACGAGGCCCTGGTGCGCTGCGACCAGGAGGAGCTGAAGAACCCCCACGTGCTGTTCGACGTCGCCGAGAAGAGCGGTCGCCTCTGGACCCTGTCGCGGCTGCTCCGGCGGATGGCGGTGGAGGCGGTGTCGGCCCTTCCTGGCGACGGCCGGTTGATGTTCGTCAACCTGCACCCGGACGACTTCGAGGATCCCCAGCTGCTCGCCCTCGAGCCCTTCGTCGTCGAGCACGCCGAGCGGCTGGTCTTCGAGGTGACCGAGCGAGCGACGATCGCCGACTTCGACCTCTTCCGCTCCAACATCGCAGTCCTGCGCGAGAGCGGCGTGCGGATTGCGGTGGACGATCTCGGCAGCGGCTACGCCGCGCTCAACTCGGTGGCCGAGCTGAGCCCGGACTACATCAAGTTCGACATTACCTTGATCCGCGACATCGACAGCAGCCCGATCCGTCAGAACCTCCTGCGCAACATGATCGCCTTCGCCCGCGACACCGGGGCGCTGACGGTGGGCGAGGGGGTCGAGACCAAGGCCGAGCTCAGGACCCTGCGCGAGCTCGGCTGCCACTACGTCCAGGGGTACTACCTGGCGAGACCCGCCCCGGAGTTCATCGACGCGATCGACGATAGCCTCTGACGCCCAGGGGCCACCGTCAGCGTAGTTGGCGGCGCGCCGCCTGGTACCTTACTATCAAGGGCGATGCCAAAGCTGGTCAACGACGTGCTCTACTTCGCCCCCGGCGACGCCGAGGCCGTGGTTCGCGAGGAGATGACCGCCGCTGGCGGTCGGCCCCTGCGCGGATCGCGGAGCAAGCACTGGATGGTGGTCGCGGCCCGCAGCCGGGCCTGTCAGTTCAATCTGGTCCACACCGCCGACGAGGCCTTCACCCGGCTGCGCCAGCAGTACTACCACTTCGCGGTGGTCGACGTGCGCTCGAGCCACGGCGGCGAGCCGGCCCAGGCGATGCGCTTCCTCGAGCGGCTGCACGTCAACGCCGACACCGACCTGCGCTGTCCGGCAGCGCGGGTCATCGCCGTGCTCGACCAGAGCGAGGGAACGGCTGCTCGAGCGTTCGAGCTCGGGAGGATGCAGATCGGCTCGTTTGTGATCGACCCCTTCCCCGCGGCGCTGTTCGAGCGGATGGATCAGCTGTTCGATCCCGATCCAGGCAAGGCGGCGATCTGTCTCGCCGGTGGCGGCCTCGAGGGCTTCCTCTTCGAGATCGGCGTGATGAAGGCGCTCAACGCCCACCTGCAGACCCGGTCGGTGTGCGACTTCGAGATCTTCTGCGGCATCAGCGCCGGCTCGATCCTCGCGGCATTTTTGGCCAACGACGTCCAGCCCGAGGACATGGAGGCGGCCTTCTTTGTCGACCAGAAGGACCTCGATGGGGTCGAACCGGTGACGCCGGCGGTGATCTACGACCCCCACGTGCGGGAGTACGCCACCCGGATCTGGCGCCTGCTGACCGCGCTGCCGCTGCACAACTGGAACGAGGCCCTCTCCGACCTGCTCAAGGCCGTCCCGGACGGCTTCTTTCAGGGCGAGGCGCTGCGGCGCTTTGTCGAGTCCCAGCTGACCCGGGGGGGGCGCAGCAACGACTTCCGCCGGCTTGACCGCGAGCTCTACATCGGCGCCACCGACCAGGATACCTCCACCCACGTGGTCTTCGGCGCTGGCCAGTGGCGCGACATTCCCATCTCCACGGCGGTGCGGGCCTCCACCGCGCTGACCCCGTTTTTTACACCGGCAAAGATCCGCGGCCGTTACTTCGTCGATGGCCAGTACACCCGGACCTCGAACTTCCACCTCGCGGTGGAGCGGGGCGCCAAGCTGGTGGTGGTCGTCGACCCGTTGGTGCCGGTGAGGGTCGACCTTCCCGGCTATGTCCGCAAGAAGGGCGGCGTTTTTGCTGGCCTTCAGGCGCTCAAGGCGGTGATCCACACTCGCTTCATGCGCAGCTTTCAGAAGGTCGCCGAGACCCACCCGCACGTCGACTTCCTCCTCTTCCTGCCCGAGGGCAACGACGTACGGCTGATGAGCGGCTCGCCGATGAAGTACAACATCCGCACCGAGATCCTCAACATGGCCTACCGGTCCGCCGTGCGTCGGATCCAGCGTGACTTCGAGGTGCTCCGCGGCACGTTTGCCAAGCACGGCTTCCAGCTCCAGCGGCACCCACGGATGCGCACCCCGTACCGCAAAGTCTCCTGACCGGGGACCTTTGTGCAGGTAAATTGCCAACCCGCGCTGTTTTTGGTTGTATGGTGACCCAGCGGCGGAGGGGGGCCCATGTGGGCGTCAGCCGCCTTGGCGTCACGACGAGCCAAGCGAGGACCGTGGCGGAAGCGCTCGAAATACTTGTCGACACCGAGGTCCAGGTTCCCGCGGCCGACGCGCCAAAGAAGGTCGTCGACGCCCTGCGGCGGCAGCTGCGGCAACACGACCTTCCCCGCCTGCTCAGGCACGACGGATCCCAGCGTGCGCTGCTCAACCTGCTGCAGACCCACCAGGGACACCACCGGCTACCCCAGGGGCTGCTCAATCGTGTGACCCAGACCTTGAGCCGTCATGGCGTGCCCTTCGCCGTGGTCGACCGGCGGGCGATGGTCTCCTGTCCCGCGATTCGCTCGCGGCTTACCCTGGGCGACGAGCAGCAGGAGGCGCTGCGACGCCTGCTGGCCGGCGACAGCGGGGTGCTCGTCGCCGGAGAGCTCGATGATCGTCAGGCGGTGGCGGTGGAGCTGATCGCCCGGCGGCAGCAGCGGACATTGATCCTGGTTGCCCCACGTCGAGAGGCCGACGCCCGGCAGCTGGCCGGCGGCTGGATCGAGGCGATCGACCGCGGGCTGAGCCTCGGGCGGTCGCAGCTCGGGGTGGTCGACAACCCCGAGCTGCTCGGGGACCAGAATGAGGACCTGCGGGTGGTGGTGGCCAGCTGCGCCACCGCGGCGCGCGCCGGCAGCCTCGGGCGAGCCTTCGGCATGGTGATCTTCGACGGGCTACACGCCGTCGACCCCGTGACGCTGATGCGCGCGGTGCGTGCCACTGACGCTCGCTACGTGCTGGGCCTGTCAGCCGAGGCGAGGCGCAGTGACAGCCTCGGCGAGCCACTGTTTCTCGCTCTCGGCGGCGTCGTGCACCAGCTAAGGGCCCACGTCCCGCGCAGCCCGCGGCTCTCCTATCGGCCCGAGCGCACCAGCTTCAGCTACCCGTACGAGGGGCGCTCCCAGTATCAGGCGCTGATCGCGACCCTCGCTGCCGACCGGGCCCGCAACGGGCAGATCGCCGCCGACGTCGCTCGCGAGGCGCGGGCCGGCCAGGCCTGCCTGGTGCTCTCCGAGCGGCGGGATCAGCTCGAGGCCCTCGCCGAGCTGCTGCCGGCCGAGCTGGCGGTGGATCGGGTGAGCAGCGCCGTGGGGCCGAGCGAGCGCAAGCAGGTGGTCGATCGCTTCGAGCGGGGCGAGCTCAGCGTGCTGCTCGCCACCAGCCAGATCGCCCTCGACCTGGTGCGGGCGCCGCGGGTCAGCCGGGTGTTCCTCGCCTTTCCGTTCTCCTACGCTCGGAGACTCGAGCGGCTGGTGGCGCTGCTGCGCCTGCCGTCAGCGGACAAGGCCCTGGTGGCGCTCTACGACTACGACGACCTCGACGTCACCCCGCTGCACCGCGCCTTCGAAAAGCGGGCCAAGCTGCTAGAGCGGCTGCGCCGCGATGCCGAGCGCGACTACCTGCGCTGGGCCCAGCTCGATCTGCTGAGTCGATAGGAGCTACGGAAGGCAGCAGCGGACGTCGCTCGGTCCGGGGCAGAGGCCCGAGCGATAGCTCCCGCCGCAGGCCTGGCTGGTGCGCTGGCAGACGCCCTGCTGGCCGGCGTAGCGGCAGCTCCCCCAGGAGACGCAGCAGCGGACGTCGCTCGGTCCGGGGCAGAGGTCGACCTGATAGCTGCCATCGCAGGTGTTGGATACGTCCTGACAGACTCCGGGGCGTCCCGCATAGCTGCACGCAACACCGGGTGGCGCCGGCTCGGGCGTCGGCGGCTCGGGCTCGGGCGCTGGCGGCGCTGGCGCTGGCGGCGCTGGCGCTGGCGGCTCAGGCGCTGGCGGCGCGGGCGTGGCGTCGGCGATGGCGATCGCCGCGATCGCCGTCGCCTGGTTCCCTGCCGCGTCGAAGACGGTCAGCTCCAGTGAATGGGCGCCCGGCAGCAGCGTCAGGTGAGCGACGAGGTTGATCAAGGGCTGGCCGCCGAGGGGGCTGGCCGCCACCAGCTTGCCGTCGACGCGAAGCTGTACGCCGGTCACCCCGACGTTGTCGGTGGCCACGGCCTCGATCGAGACCGTGGGGCCAGCGACAGTGGCGCCGTCGATCGGGGCGGAGATCTGCACCAGCGGCGGCTGGTCGTCGCCGGGCTCGTCGG
>JAUVBO010000842.1 GCA_030591195.1 Pseudomonadota bacterium | reverse complement strand
GAGATCCTGATCTCCACCTCGGCGGCCCGACGGATCTTCGCCGAGATTCAGCGCTGGGTAGAGCGAGGGTTGGCCGAAGGCGGCCCCCCGCTGGAGTCGATGCTCTACCCCCTCTCGGTGATGTTCCCCGCGGCCTGTGACGCACCGCGACCAGGAGCCGCAGGCGACCCTGGAGCGTCCTGCGGCCAGGGGGCCGCAATGATGATTCCTCGGCGCTGGCGTTGCCCGCTCGAGCAGGTCGCACTGGGCGACATCGAGCGGGTGGTGATCGACGGGGCCGCGATCCCCCCCGACGCGGTCAAGGTCTTCTCGCCGCACAACTGTCACTTCGCCGGCGACCTCCAGAGCGCCAACGACTCCTTCAACCGCGACATCGACGGCGCGCTGTGCCGCCGCCCGAGGCTCGCGGTCAACTCCAAGCTTCATTGCCACCCGTTCACCGGCGGCGACTTCCTCTCCCAGGGAGATCTGCTGCACGGGGTGCACGCGCCGAAGGCGATTGCCTGGCGTCAGCGTCAGGGGCTCGGCACCGCGCTGTTGCACGTGGTCTACCCCGACAGCCAGCCGGCGGCGAGCCGAAGGCCGTGGCGGATCCAAGGCGACGGGGCCCTCTGCCGGACGGTCGACGGGCGGCAGGTTCGCTGGCGGATCCACAGCTGGGGATCCGACGAGCGCTCGGCGATGGTCGACCTTGGCGACGCGCGGATCGTCGCCGATGGCCACCCGGATGTCAGCGCCTCGCGGCGCAAGCCCTACTGGCGTACCCGCCGGGGAGCCCGCTGGTGTGACCGCGAGAAGAACGCCCTGCGAGCGGCGGGCTACCAGGTCAGCCGCAACCTGCTTGGGCGCGGCTGGCGACGCTACCTGCTGTCTCCAGCCGATCAGACGCTGCTCTTCGCCCTCCCGCCCGACTTTCCGCTGGCGCCCGCGCGGGTGCTGCGGATCCATCGTGCCTGGCGCGACGAGTTCGAGTCGCTCGAGGTGCCCAGCTGGTTCACCGCCCCGGGTCGACTCTCTCGCATCTCCCTGCTCCGGCTGGCGCGGCACTTCGGTCGCCCCGCCGCCAGCAGCGGTCCGGGAGGGGCCGGTCAATGAGCGATCAGTGGCGGCGGGCTTACTTCGACCGGGTGCGGCCAGCGCTCGGAGAGCTGTTCTTCGACCGCCGCGTCGCCGTCTGGGACCTCGGCTTCGGCCTCCATGTGGCTGAGGCCCTCGCCCGGACCGGCATCCGTGGCCAGGTCTGGTTCGACGACGACACGATCAGCGCTGGGGACGCCGCGACCCGCAGCTTCGGCGCGGCGCTCGCCGGCCGGCCAAGGGGAGAGGCCCTCGTCGACCTCTGCCAGGCGCACAACACCTTCGAGGACTGCTGGGCGCTCGAGCGCCAGCCGAGGGACACCCAGCAACTGCAGCGCGTGCTCGCCGGCGGATCCTGCCAGTTGTTGGTGGCGCGTCTCGACCGGCACGCGCCGGAGGTCTGCCAGCTGGCCATCGAGGCTGGCGTCCCCTTGGTGCTGGCGATGGTCCCGGCCACCGCGGCCCTCGGGACGCTTCAGCTGGTCTGGACGCCCCGCTCCCGGGTCGAGCCCCAGGCGTTGATCGACCTCTGCGTCGAGCTTGCTGGCGTGCCCCAGCTCGACCTCGACGCGATCGAGAACCACGTCGACGGACTCGAGGCCCAGGACGTGACCCTCGCGCTCGCCCGCTGGCTCCTCGCCCCCGAGAGCCCTGCCCGGCCCGACCTCGAGCAGCCACTGCTCGAGCAGGGGCGGGCGGTGATCCTCCGAGGCCAACCGGACTGGCCGTGGGCGGTGCGCTTCGCCCGGCCGACGAACCCCGCAATCCGCGACCTCGTCGCCGATCCGCGGCGACGATACAACCCCCCCGCGCGGCTCGCCCGGGGCCAGCGCCTGCTGGTCATCGGCCTCGGCACCGCGAGCCTCTTGTGCGCCGAAGCGGCGCTGGTGGCGCCGCGGATGTTGTTCGTCGACTGCAAGGCCGTCAGCCCGGAGAACCCCGTGCGCCAGATCTACGGCACCGAGCAGATCGGCCAGCCGAAGGGCGAGGCGCTGGTCGAGTTGCTCTGCGCTCGCCTGGCGCCTGGCGCCACCTGGGACAGCTCTCAGGGGGAGCAAGAGGTCCAGTGGCGCCGCCGGGGCGAGAACGCCCTCGGCCAGACCTCGCTGCGGCTGGCGCGGCGGGAGCCCGCTTCGGTGGCGCGCTTCGGCGCGCTGCTCGACAGCTTCGCCCCGACCATCGCGGTGGTGGGGATGGGGCGCAGCCGGGACGAGAACTTCACCGCCACCGCCGAGCTGCGCCACCGGGGGATCCGGCACGTGACACCGACGGCGTTCCCTGGCGTGAGCCACTACAAGCAGATCGTCACCGACGGCGCCGCCGGCCCCTGTTACGACTGCCTCCAGGGGCACCTGGCCGTGGACGGCGGCGCGGGGCCAACGCTGCCGCCCGCGGCTCGGGAGATGTACTACGGCGGCACCCAGCCCGCGACCCTCGCCGAGACCTACCCGTCGGCCCACAGCCTGCTGCGCCTCGTTCGCGACCTCTCTCTGCCACCGGCGGCGCGCCCGGCTTACCTCCAGGCTCAGCTCGCCGACGAGCGGTGCTGCTTCGTTGGTGCCAACCGAACCGAGCAGAGCTCGGCTGGCGAGTGGCTCTACGGCGTCGATGCCCCGTTTCGCATCGTCAGCTACGGGGCCTCTGATCTCGTCGGCTCCCGCGCCGAGGAACGCTGCCCCTGCGGCCGGATCAACCGCGTGGCGACGGTGGTCGAGGGATGAGCCGAACACCCGGGCGTGATATGCTGCGCCGTCGATTGTGCCCTCGGGAAGAGCCAACCCCATGAGTGGTCCCTCGCTACCCTACGACGATAGCCTCCAGCGTGTCTTTGACGAGGCCAACGACCTCGCCACCCGCGCTGGAGCCACCTACTGCAGCGCCCACCTGCTGCTGGGGCTACTGGCGAGCGAGACCCCATCACGCAAGCTGCTCACCGATCGCGGCCTCGATGCGACGCAGGTCGTC
>JAUVBO010000802.1 GCA_030591195.1 Pseudomonadota bacterium | reverse complement strand
GGAACTGCTCTGCGGCCTCCTCGACATCGGTGGCGAAGTACACCGGGAAGCGTCGCGCCGGGAACCGCTGGAGCAGATCGAGGAAGAGGCCCTCCTCCTCCAGCAGCACGATGGCGACCTGGCCCGCTCCCCCAGTCATCCTTGCCCTTCGTCTCGGCAGTGGTCCCTGACGATCGACCATACCTCAGCATTCGGGTCCTCGGCCACCCGTCCGCGGTCTTGCGCGGGGCTCGCCGATGCTCGGGCCAATGTTGTCTATCGCCCCCGTCCGTTGTATCTCCTATGCCGATGTCGATTCGATATCGTCAAGGCCGCGGGTCGAGGAGACAGAAGCGACGAGCCAACCGCGACGTCCGCTGCCCTCTCTGTCGCCAGGACCGCCCCTTCGCCTGGGTCTGTGACTGCGGGCTGGTGATCTGTCAGGACTGTATGCAGCGCGATATCTGGGGCTTTTCCTGCAACAACCTGACCTGGGTTTGCCCCGACTGTGGCGCGGTCCGCTCGTTCTAGCGACGTAGCGGGCGGGCGCGCCACCGCTGCAGACAGGCGCCGAGCTGGGCGCGGGCGCGGCTGAGGCGCTGCATGAAGGCCGTCGCCGAGATCCCCGCCAGCTCGGCGCACCGGGCGCAGCCACCCCGCGGCTCGAGGTAGTAGAGGTCCACCGCCTCGCGGTAGCTCGCGGCGAGGCGATCGAGGCAATGGCCGAGTGCCTCGCGGAGTGCCAGGTGCTGCTGGAGATCGCCGAGCGACGTCTCGGCGTCGGGCGCTGGCGCCGACATCCGCGCTTCGTCCAGCTGCTCGCCGGTCGCGGCACCGGGGCGCTCGCCGGCCCGCAGGGCGTCCACCGCGGCGTTGATCGCGATCCGCAGGAAGTAGGTCCGCGGCGCCGCCTGCCCGCTGTAGGCCTTCAGTCCGGTGGCGATGAAGCGCAGCGCTGCCGTTTGCAGCACGTCGGCGACTCGATCGTCAACGGCGTGGCGCCCGAGGGTCCGACGGATCACTGCCGTCGCCGGTACCGTGAAGTCCTCGAGCAGCCGGGCTAGCGCGGCGCGCCCCGTCGCGTCGTCGCGCTGGGCCGTCCGCAACAAGGCTCGCTGTTGCTCGTCGTTCAGCCCCGGCGCCTGCGTCGTCGCGCCAGCAGCAGCCAGCCGAGGCCCGCGATCAGCCACCACGGGGCGGCCGGGCCGGACCCGAGCTGGCAGCCGGAGCTGTCGCCGTCGTCGGGCTTGGCGGTAACGCTCTCGGGCTGGCAGGCGTGCTTGTCGCCGGCCTCGACGCACTCGAAGCGGTCGGGGCAGCTCGTCGCCAGCTTTGGGTCGCAGATCACCGTGCAGAAACGCTGGCCGTTGGCGTCGATGGCGCAGATCTTACTGTCGCACTCGTCGTGCTCCTTGCAGGCCGCGCCGAGCGACCCGGGCACGGCGGCGTCAGCGATGCGCATGCACGCACCCTGGTCGCTGCCCGTGACCTGGAGGCAGTCGAAGCCCTGGGGGCAGTCCTTCTCCTTGGCGACCTCGCAGAGCTGGGTGCAGAAGCCGCCGGTGGCGGTCTTGCCGCAGATCCCGGACTGGCACTCCTCGTTGCCGTCGCACGGCTCGCCGAGGTCCTTCTTGGCTGGCGGAGGCGGCGTGTCCGGTGGCGGGTCGGGCGTGATCGGCGTGTCGTCGTCGGGGATGCACAACCCACCGACGTTGCTCTGGGCGCAGCGGTAGCCGTCGGGGCAGTTGTCCGGCGAGAGGTTGCAGGTCTGGGAGCAGAGGTAGCCGCGCCCCGGCACCGAGACGCAGATCTCGCTCGTGCACTGGATGTCGTTCTGGCAGGGCGATCCGAGCGGCTGGGCCTCGCTGCCCGTGTTCGGCAGGCAGACGTTGTACAGCTGACCGGTGTCGCTCTGGGCCAGCTCGCACTTGTCGTCGTTGGGGCAGGGCTCGCTGTCGCAGAGCTGGGAGCAGAAGCTGGCGCTGGCCGACTGGAGGCAGAGCCCGGTGGAACACTCGCTGGCGGCGGCGCAGGGGCCGCCGTAGCCCTTCAGGCTGCTGGTGTCGAGCACGCACTTGCCCGCCTGGCAGGTCTCGTTCGGCGCGCAGTCGTTGGACCCCGGGGTGCACTCGGGCGGCGGCTGCTGGCCGGATGGATAGAGAAAGCAGATGCCGGCGATGTCGTCGCTGTGCAGCGACCGCTGCTGGGTGTTGCCCTGGCCGGTGGCGTAGTACATCGTCGCGTCCGGGATCGGCGGGTGGTCGAGGCCGAGCTGGTGGCCGATCTCGTGGGTCGCCACCGCCTGGACGTCGATCGCGTAGAGGCTGCCGGTGGTGGCCCAGGAGTTGTTCGGGTTGTATTGGGTGTCGGCGTCGTTGATCTTGCCGCTGATCCCCTCGTACCGGGTCAGGGTGATCCCCAGGACGGAGCTGCTGTCGTTCGTCGGCCAGCCAGGCAGCCAGGTGTTGGTGTTGACGCCGTCGCCGTCGTTGCCCCACTCGTTGTCGACCACGCCGAGATCGAGCGAGTCGTAGTAGGAGCAGGTCACGTCAGACCAGGCGCGGTAGGCGGCGCGGACGGCTGCCTGAGTCGCAGCGGCGCTGACACCGGGGGCCGCGGCGTTGAGGATGTTGAACCTCATCGGCAGGGCGCCCCAGCGCAGGTCGACGCCGTTGTGCTCCGACTTCAACGTGACGTAGGCCGCCGCCGGCCGGGGGAGGCCGATCGAGCCCAACAGTGCCGCGCAGCAGGTGGCGGCGACCACGGAGGCTCTCATTGGCCACCTCCCGCCCCACCGAGCGCATCGAGCGCGCTGGCGATCTGTCCCCGGAGCTGGGTCAGGGTCGGATGGTGCTGGCCGACGATTCGTACCCGTGGCGTGATCACCACCTCGCTGGGACGGGGGACGGTGAGAAACGTCGCCCCGGACAGATCACGGACCACCCGCTCGGTCCCCGATGCATCGCGGTGGATACGGTACTTGCCCTGGCACATGCCGACAGCCACGTAGTAGTCGCCCAGGCACCTGAGGAAGACCACCACTCGCTCGCCGATGGCGAACCGGGCGGTGCCGGCGACCTTGAGGCCCCGGCGTCCGAGCTCGCCGCCGAGATGACGTACGGCGACGAGCACGCCGGGCAGCGTGAAGCCCCGGTGGATGCGGGTGACCCGGACGG
>JAUVBO010000982.1 GCA_030591195.1 Pseudomonadota bacterium | reverse complement strand
GCCCAAGCCGCCGCAGGTCTCGCCCCTGCGGTTCGGCAGCTTCGTCCACGCGCTGCTCGAGCACCTCGACCTCGCTCGATGCGTCGCAGCTGGTCCCGCGCCCGGCACCGATGCCGGGGTCGGCGAGCACCTGCGCCAGGTCGCCGTGCTCTGCGGCCGGATGCACGGCGTCGGCGCCGCCGATCAGGCCCTCGGCGTCGAACGCGTGGCCCTCGCCCTGGCCTACCCGCTGCTCCAGCGCGCCGGCGCCGCGCGTCAGCTGTTCCGCGAAACGCCAGCCGCCCTGCGGATCGACCCGGCCGGCGGCGACGACCCGTTGATCGTCGAGGGCATCATCGACCTGTCGTTCCTCGACGACGACAAGGTGATCCACGTCGTCGACTACAAGACGGACGTCACCCCCGCGGCCGAGCAACTGCTGGCCTACCAGCGCCAGGTGCAGCTCTACGTCGAGGCCGTTTCCCGGGCCACCGGCCACCAGGCCCGTGGCTGGCTGCTGTTCGTTTGAACCGCTACCGCAGCGGCAGGGCGACGAAGAAGGTCGAGCCCGTGCCCGGCTCACTCTCGACCCAGATCGCCCCGTCGTGGGCGTTGGCGACGTAGCGGCAGAGGGCGAGGCCGAGGCCGGAGGACATCTTCAGCCCCGCCTGGCGGGTCTCGACCTGCCCGAACTTCTCGAAGATCTTGTCCCGGTACTCGGGCGGGATGCCTTCGCCGCGATCCTCGACCGCGAGGCGGACGTATGGCGCCGCCACCGCGCCGTCGATGCCGGGTGCCGCCTCGCCGCCGTACGGCACCATCAGGCTGCGGATGGTCACCGGCGCGTCCGGCTGGGTGAACTTCAACGCGTTGCCGATCAGGTTGTTCAGCATCCGCTTGACCAGCTCGTGGTCGAAGGCCAGGCCAGGGATGTCCTGCGACAGCACGGTGGTCAGTTGGATCCTCTTGCCTCGGGCCAGCTGCGCCAGCTGCCGGACCACCGCGCGGATGTGGTCGTTGACCGACCCCGGCTCGGGGCGCAGGCTGAAGCGCCCGGCCTCGAAACGGGCCACGTCGAGCAAGCTGTTGACCATGTCGAGGATGTCGGCGGCGCTGTGGGTCGCGCTCCTGATCGACTCCTGCTTGCCCTCCGGAAGCTCCAGCTTACTGAGGTCATCGAGGGTCAGCAGCACCGACTGCACCGGGTTGCGCAGGTCATGGACGATCATCCGGTTGAGGTCCTCGCGCAGCTGCTCTGTCTGGCCGATCGCCCGCGCGTTGGCGATAGATCCGGTGACCGACTTGGCGAGGGTCTCGATCACCAGCCGGTCGTCCTCGTCGAGAGTCTTCAGGTGCTGGACCTGGATCGCGCCGATCACCTGGCCGTCGTGGACCATCGGCACGCAGAGGATGCTGCGCACCTCCGGGTCGACCACCTGGCTGCCGCCGAACTGGGCCGGGTCGTCGACCTGGATCGTGTTGCCGGTCTCGGCCACCGTGCCACCGATGCCCATGCCGAGCGGCTCGCGATACCCCTCGGCGACCTGGGACTGACGCTCGCAGCCGATCGCGTGGACGACGATCTCACGGTCCTCGCAGAGCATCAGCGCCACGGCGAAGTAGCCGAAGCGGTCGCGGATCTGGTGGGTCACGACCTTGAGCACCTGCTGCAGGTCGATCGAGACCGTCGAGACCCGCGCCACCTCGTTGATCAGCAGCAGCTGGTGCCACCTCCGCCGGAGGGTGTCGAACAGCCGGGCGTTGTCGATCGCCTGGGCGAGGAAGCCGGCGAGGTTCTCGAGCAGGTACTCGTCTTCGTGGTTGAAGTGGTTGAGCCGGGTGTGCTCGACGTCGATGGCGCCGATCACCCGGCCCATCAGCCGCAGCGGCACGCAGAGCTCCGAGCGGATCCCCTCGACCACCTCGCGGTAGAGCGGGTGCTGATCGACGTCGTTGATCCGCACCGTGTCGCCGCTGGTGATCGCCTCGCTGGCCAGGCCCTCGCCGAGCTCGAGCGAGAGGTTGTCGATGTCGCACCCGTCGACGAAGGGCAACCGCGAGGCGTGCCCGCCGTGGACCACCCGGGTCCCGCTCGGGTCGAGCAAGACGATGCCGACAAAAGAGATGTCGAGCGCCTCGAGGATCGCCCCGCAGGCGAGCGAGATCACCTCCTCGCGGTGGAGCGAGGACGCGACCAGGCGGCTGATCTCGTTGACCAGCCGCAGGTGACGTCCGCGGCGCCGCTCCGACTCGAACGCCCGGGCGTTGTTGACCGCCGGCGCTACCAGCGCCGAGACGATCTGCAGCAGGCGCAGATCCGTGTCGTCGAAGGCCTCGGGCCGGTGGCTCTGGACGTCGATCACGCCGATGGTCTGCTCCGAGAAGATCATCGGCACGGTCAGCTCGCTGCGCGAGTTGCGGAAGAACTTCGTCCGCACGTAGTGAGGCTCGGCGACCACGTCACGGATCAGCCGCGCCTCCCCGCTCTCGGCCACCCGACCGATGACTCCTTGACCAAGCGCGACTTGCCAATGGGGCTCGTTCTGGGGCGCGTCAGCGTCACACTCGAGGTCACCACCGACGGCCGCGCGGAAGGACACCGTGTCGTCCTCCGTCAGGCCGATC
>JAUVBO010000188.1 GCA_030591195.1 Pseudomonadota bacterium | reverse complement strand
CTCGGTCTGGTCGTCACCAGGTCGCGGGGCCGTTACATCGATGGCTCGCGCTACGGCTGGGGCGGCGTCTACCTGCAGCCGCGGCTGACCCTGTTCGACCAGCTGACGGTCAGGGCCGGGGTGCGCCTGTCGCTGGCCGCGGCCCGTGCGCCCGCCGACGCGCCGTCGCAGAGCCTTCCGGTCAACCAAACCTGGCTTGCTGGCGTGGGGCACGTGGGCCTCGAGTGGCGCGCGCGACGCTGGCTGACCCTGCTCGGCGGCGTCGACCGCTCCTTCCGTGCGCCGAACCTCGATGACCTGACCTCGCGGCAGGACGCCGGCGCCGGGTTTCAGATCGAAAACCCCGAACTGGTCCCCGAGGAGGCGCTGACGGTCGAGGGCGGGCTGCGGCTCGAGCTCGGCTGGCTGCAGGCCGAGGGGTGGGCCTACTGGTCCCGGCTGTCGGACGCCATCGCCCGCGAGCCGCTACCGCTGTCGGCCTGTCCCCAGGCCGGCGGTCGCTCCTGCCTGCGGCTGGTCAACCTCCCGGGGGCCGCCAGGGTCCACGGCGCCGAGGGCATCGCGCGGGTGCGCTTTCCCGGGCGCGTCAGCTTGCGAGCGACCGTCGCCTGGGCCCGGGGCGAGGGACCGAGCCCGGTGGAGCCGGGTGCGGACGTGCCGCTGTCGCGGATCCCGCCGCTCAACGGCACGGCGGAGCTGCGCTGGCGCCACCTCTGCGGGCTGTATGCGGCAGCGGGCCTGCGCTGGGCGCGCGGCCAGGACCGCCTGTCGCTCGGCGACGAGGCCGACGCCCGGATTCCGCCGGGCGGCACCCCGGGCTTCGCGGCGGTCGATCTGCGAGCGGGCTATCGCCTGCGCCGCGGCCTGCTGCTCGCGATCGTCTTCGAGAACCTGACCGACGCCGCCTACCGCTACCACGGCTCGGCGGTCAACGGGCCGGGGCGCGGCGTGATCGTCAACATCGAGGGCAGGCTCTGAAGGTCGACAGCCCTTTGGGTGGCCGCGGGCTCCTCGCTTAATCCCGAGCCTCGGGCCCCGCTGCGCTCTGGTGGCAGCAACCAGGGGCGGCGGAGGAGCCTTCGAGGGAGCTGCGCTGGCCGATCAAGCTCGTGGTCGAGAGCGCGATCAGTCGCCCTAGACCTGGCGTGCCACGGCGTCTCCGGGCCCTGCTGTCGGGGCACTCGGGTTGGCAGGCGAGATCCGCGCCGGCTGGTGGAGGTGGTGGCGTCGGCGGGCGAGCGCTTCTCTCGTGAGCAGCACCGAGACGTAGCCGAAGCCGAAGGCAAACAGCCCGGCGAACGGGGCGGCGATCCAGTGGCCCGTCAGGAGCGCCGCGGCGACGCTGATCAGGGAGTAGACGCAGAGCGTCGCCTCGATCAGCGGCAGCTCGCCACGGACGCCGTACCGCCTGGCGCCAGCGCCGATCTTGGGCGTGCGCACGAACTCTCCGGCCATCCGTTGCAGGCCGTCGACCACCCCGTGCGTGAGGTGGGGTGACATGCCCATGCCCAGCGCGATCAGCGCTGGCAAGCGTCGCAGCGCGGCCCAGGTCGATCCTCCCTGGGCGCGCTCGGCCAGGCGATAGAACGCTGCCAGAGATCCGGTCGTCCCCAGCCCGAGCGGCAGGTCGAAGAGCAGCATCGTCATCGCGTCGTCGGCCGGCCAGAGCAGCAGCGCGGGCAACAGCATCAGGGTCAGCAAGAGCATCAACGGATAGGCGAAGTGTGGCGTGAGATGAAACACGGCCTCGATCCGCTGGGCGATCGTGAGCTGCGACGTCAGCACGCGACGAAGCAGCTTGCGGGCGGTCTGCACCGTTCCCTTGGCCCAGCGCTGCTGCTGGGCGCGCAGCACCGAGATCTCCTCCGGGAGCTCGGCCGGGGCGACGACGTCCTCGCGGTAGACGAAGCGCCAGCCGGCGAGCTGGGCGCGATACGACAGGTCGAGGTCTTCAGTGATCGTGTCGTGCTGCCAGCCTCCAGCGCTGGCGATGGCCGCCGTGCGCCAGATCCCCGCGGTGCCCGAGAAGTTGAACAGGCGACCGCTGAGGAAGCGGGCGCGGTTCTCGACGAGGTGGTGTCCGTCGAGCATCAGCGCCTGCACCCGGGTCAGCAGCGAGTGATCGCGGTTGAGATGATCCCAGCGCGCCTGGACCAGGCCGACGCCCGGATCGGCGAACTCCTCGATCAGCTGCAGGAGGAACCCCGGAGGTGGGACGAAGTCCGCGTCGAAGATCGCCACCAGCTCCCCCTTGGCGACGCCGAGGCCGGCGTCCAGCGCGCCCGCCTTGTACCCCGTGCGCTGCCGGCGCCGTAGGCAGGTCGCGTCGATCCCCTGGCTTCGCAGGCGCACGATGGCCCGGTCGACGAGCCCCCGGGTCTCGTCCGTCGAGTCGTCGAGGACCTGGACCTCCAGCAGCTGTCTGGGGTAGTCGAGCTGCGCCACGGCACCGAGCAAGCGGTCGACGACGGTGGCCTCGTTGAAGAGCGGGAGCTGGACCGTCAC
The DNA here is from genome assembly GCA_030591195.1 of Pseudomonadota bacterium. Next base: position 3,758 of record JAUVBO010000188.1, on the reverse strand, counting down.
CCGGGGCCAGGTCTCGGGATCGGTCGAGGGAAGGCCGCCACGCCGTAGCTCGGAGGCCCGCTTGCGGTGCCGCCAGCAGAGCCACACCAGGTGGGCGCGATGAAGCCCATAGCCGCTGAGCAGGGTGAGGACGAGGACGTAGAGGCCAAAGAAGGCGAGCGAGAGGGTGGGCATCGGCGGCTCCTCGTTGCCTGGGCCGCTCCACCGTTGGAGCAGAGCTCAGCGCATTCCTTCGGGTGTAGCACCGAGCAATGTCGCGATTGTCAACGACGCGTAATTCGTTGCACGCTTCTGTTGGCGCTTGTAGTGAGCCGCTGAGCGCACCAAAGGTCAGGTGCCGATCGGCCAGGACCCCGTGTCCGGCTCGATGGCTCCTGGTGCGTATCTCACTTGCCCCGCTTGGTTGACTCGCGCTTGGCGGGAGCTGCCAGGGGGCACTGAACGCCACAGCCCTCGCATCCGGTGTCGCATCGCGTGGCGGTGTCGGAGGTTCGGGCCGATCCCGGGGCTGCGGAGTCTGGGTCCGGCAAGGCACGGAAGCGCCGGACGGTGCGCCGGACTCGGTGCACGGCGAACAGCAGCGCGAGCGCCAGGCAGCAGACCACCACCATCAGCTCGATCGATGCGCTCATGATGCACCCCCGAGGAGCCGTCCGACCTGATAGCAGGCCACGGCGGCGAGGTAGGCGATCAGGGTCAGCCCGCCGAACTGGAGCAGCGGCCACTTCCAGCTGCCAGACTCGCGTCGGGTGATCGCCAGCGTCGCGATGCAGGGGGTTCCGATGAGCAGGAAGATCATCAGTGCGACGCCGGCCAGCGGGCTGTAGTCTCGCCGCAGGGCGCGGCGCAGCCGGTCGGCCGACTCGCTGTCCTCCCCCTCGCCGATCGAGTAGACGATCCCCATCTGCGCGACGAAGACCTCCTTGGCGGCAAAGGCGCCGACCATCGCGATGCCGACCTTCCAGTCGAGGCCCATCGGCTGCAGCAGCGGCTCGAGGGCCGAGCCGATCCGTCCGGCCGCCGAGTAGCGCAGATTCTCGGTCGCACGCCGCTGCCCGAGCTCGGCGGCGGTGATCGTTCCGGCCGCCGCCGTGTCCACCGCGTGCTGCTCGGGCTTGGGGTAGCTGGTAGCGAACCAGAGCAGCACCGAGAAGGCGAGGATGATCGTGCCCGCCTTGCGCAGGTAGATCCAGCTGCGCTCGGCCATCTTGACGCCGACCGCGCGGATCGTCGGTAGCCGGTAGGGCGGCAGCTCCATCACGAAGGGCGCCTCCTCGCCGCGCAGCACCGTCCGGCGCAGCAGCAGCGCCAGCAGCAGCGCCAGCAGCACGCCGCCGGCGTAGAGGGCGAAGAGCACCCCGGCCCGCCGTCCAGGGGCGAAGAAGGCCGGGATCAGCAGCATCCAGATCGTCAGTCGCGCGCCGCAGGACATCAGCGGCAAGACGAGCATCGTCGTCAGCCGGTCGTGTTCGTGCTCGAGCGTCCGGGTGGCCATGATCCCCGGCACCGAGCAACCGAAGCCGGTCATCAGCGGGATGAAGCTGCGCCCGTGGAGCCCGAAGCCGTGCATCAGGCGATCCATCAGGAACGCGGCGCGGGCCATGTAGCCGGTGTCCTCGAGCAGGGCGAGGCCGCCGAAGAGCAGCACGATGTTCGGCAAGAAGGCGAGCACGCCGCCGACGCCGCCGATCACGCCGTCGACCAGCAGTGAGCGCAGCGGCGAGGTCGAGCCGGCCGGCCAGAGCCCGGAGATCCCCGCGGCGAGGGCCTCGCTGCCCCGCTCGAGCCACGACATCGGCAGCTCGCCGACGGTGAAGGTGATCCAGAAGACGCCGTACATCGCGGCGAGGAAGAAGGGCACCCCGAGCCAGCGGTGGACGAGGATCGCGTCGATGCGGTCGGAGAGGGCGCGGGCGTCGTCACGGGCCTGCTGGCGGACGACCTGCCGCAGCAACCCGTCGACGAAGCCGTGGTACTGCTCGGTGACGAACAGCGAGATGTCCCGGCCGGTCTCGGCCTCGATCCGCGACCGCTCGTCAGCGGCGACCGCCAGCGCGGTCTGGCCCGCGGCGCCCTCGCGATCGATCTGCTCGACGAAGTGCGGGTCGTCGAGCAGCAGCTTGGTGGCGGTCCAGCTGGTGCGCTCGGGCGGCACCGAGGTCTCCCCGAGCGCGCCGCCGATCGCCTCGAGCGCCCGGTCGAGCCGCTCGCCGAGCCGCAGCTTGTTGCCGGCTGCGCCGTCGCCGTCGATGGCCCGGCCGACCGCTTTCTTCAGCGCGTTGATGCCGATCGCCCGGTGTCCGACGGTCTCCACCACGGGGAAGCCGAGCAGCTGCTCGAGCAGCTCGCGGTCGATGCGCTGACCGGCGCGCTCGGCCTCGTCGGACATGTTGAGGCAGAGGACCAGCGCACCGTCTCCTCGTCTCTGCCCCGGCTGTGTCAGCTGCATCAGCTGGACCAGCAGCACGAGGCCGCGGCGTAGGTTGGTCGAGTCGACCACCGCGGCCACCACCTCGTGGCTGCCGGCGAGCAGCTCGTCCTGGGTGATCCGCTCCTCGGGCGAGTACGACGACAGGCTGTAGGTACCGGGGAGGTCGAGCACCTCGACCCGCCGGCCGTCGACGTCGACGAAGGTCCCCGACCGCTTCTCCACCGTCACGCCGGCGTAGTTGCCGACGTGCTGGCGTGAGCCGGTGAGGCCGTTGAACAGCGAGGTCTTGCCGCAGTTCGGGTTGCCAGCCAGGACGATGCGGATACTCGCGGCAGTCATCAGCGTTCCTTGATGTCGGGCCGGTGAATGGATGACATGGCGCTCTCTGTTAGTTGCATCTACGAGCAAGGTGAAAAAAAGGGGCCCCTGCGCCGAAGCTCTTGGCTATTCCAGTGAAATCACGACCGCTTCGGCCTCAGACTTCCGCAACGAGAGCTGGAACCCCTGGGCCTTGATCCAGATCGGGCTGCCACCAGGGGCGATCCGTTCGACGGTCAGTCTCACGTTGGGGAGGATGCCCATGTCCAGCAGGCGCTGGCGGATCGGTCCGGCCCCGTTGACCTGGCTGACCGTCGCCTCCTCGCCGGCGGCGAGGGCGGCGAGGGTCTGTTGGCTGCGCTGCCGTCGCTCGATGCACTTCTTGGTGGGGGAAGCGCAGGAGGCGGCGCCGTCACCACTCGGGTTCACCAGCGGGCACCCGTGGAATTTCTCGAGCATCGGCTGCCCGCTGGAGCAGAGCTCGATGAACTCGATGAAGCGGACGAGGTGGTCCATGCCTTCGGCCGAGAGGCTGTGCTCCATCGCGCAAGCGTCCGTCTGGGCCGCGTCGGGTGACATCCGTAGGATGTCGTGAAAGAAGCGCGTCAACACTTGGTGCCGGGCGTAGATCCGCCGGCCTGCCCGCTCGCCCTCGGGGGTCAGGTCGATGTACTCGCGGTGGTTGTAGTTGATCAGCCCCATCTCGGCGAGCCGCTTCATCGCCGGGGAGACGGACGCGGGCCGAACCTGGCGTGCGGTCGCAATGTCTTTGACTCTCGCGACCTTGCGGTCTCGAACCAACTCGTAGATCGTCTCCAGGTAGTCCTCGAGGGCGCTGGTCAGCTTGGGGACGAGGTCGCGCTCTGCGGAAGCCGTGGTGGTCGACATGTAGACGAGACTACATGCAGTAGTCTGGTCTGTCAATGGTAACCAGGTCGAAGTGGATGGCGAAAGGCTTTGCCGAATGCCCTTTTTGCTACTACGTTACGTCGTAGCCTTCGGTGTTCAT
>JAUVBO010000192.1 GCA_030591195.1 Pseudomonadota bacterium | reverse complement strand
TGTTGATGTTCACCACCTGGTCGTTGCGCTCCCAGCTCGAGGCACCCCAGTTCGCCCAGCTTCACCGGCGCGAGCGGCGGGTGCGGCTGATCGGCATCGCCCTCGACCGCGGACGCCAGGTCCACACCCTGGTCAAGACCTACGTCGAGTACGTCGGCTTCGAGTTCCCGATCGCGCTCGCCCAGCCCGACGATCTCGAGCTCGTCGCAGCCCTCGGCCGCACCACCAGCGTCCCACGCACGGTGCTGCTCGACCAGGCGGGCGCGGTGGTCCAGGACCACCAGGGCCAGACCGACTTCCCGCGGCTGCACGCTGGCATCCGCCGCCTGCTCCGCGGCCCACGCTAACGTCGGGGCAGCTGGGGTGACCGCAAGGCGATGATCGGCGACGAAAAGACCCTGCGGGAGCTCGGGTGGCCGGACCTGCTGGCCCACCTCGCGGATGCCTGTCACACCGACGCCGGAAGGCGCGCGGCGACCGACTTGCTGCCCGAGCGCGACGAGGTCGCGCTGATGCTCGAGCGGGTAACCGAGGCCCGCGGCCTGCACGAGGCCGGCCACCCGCTACCGTTCGGCTCGATCTTCACCATCGACCAGGCGCTCAAGCGCCTGGCGAAGGAGGGATCCCTCGCCGCCGAGACGCTGGTCAAGGTAGCCCAGACCCTCCGGTCCATCGACCAGCTCCGCCGCTTCCTCCGCCGCCGCGGCGACGACGCGCCCCGGCTGCACACCATCGCTACCAGCCTCACCGAGCTCGAGCCGGTCTGGGGGCCGATCGCTGACGCCTTCGACGAGACCGGGCTGCTGGCCGACCACGCCAGCGACGACCTCGGCCGGCTGCGCCGCCGGGCCAGCGAGCTGCACAACCGCCTGACGACGCGGATGAAGGGGCTGCTCGACTCGCCGACCTACACCAGGCACCTGCAGGATCGGTTCTACACCCAGCGCGGGGACCGCTACGTGCTGCCGCTCCGTGCCGGCAGCGGGGCGGAGGTCAAGGGGATCGTCCTCGGTTCGTCGAGCAGCGGCGCGACACTCTTCGTCGAGCCCCAGGAGGTGGTCGAGCTGAACAATCAGCTGAAGGTCGCCGAGACCGAGGTCCGCCGCGAGGAGGCGCGGATCCTCGCCGAGCTCTCCGGCTACGTGCAGGAGGAGCTTCCGGCGATCCACCAGAACCTCGAGCTGGTCACGCTGCTCGACCAGATCAACGCCCGGGCCCGGCTGGCGATCAAGACTCAGGCGAGCTGCCCGCAGATCGCCGACGACGGCGCCTTGCGGCTGCGCTCGGTGCGGCACCCGCTGATGGTCCTCGCCGGCGTCGAGGTGGTGCCCAACGACCTGCTGCTGCGACCGGGGCAGTCGTTGATCGTCAGCGGCCCCAACGCCGGCGGCAAAACGGTGTTCCTCAAGGCGGCCGGCCTCTGCGCCTTGATGCTCCGGGCCGGGCTCCACCTGCCCGTGGCGCCAGACAGCCGCCTGCCGCTGTTCGAAGAGGTGCTGACCGACATCGACGACGACCAGAGCATCGAGCGCAACCTCTCGACCTTCACCGCTCACGTCCAAAACATGGTCAGCTTCATCGCCCGCGCCAACGCCAACTCGCTGGTGCTGCTCGACGAGATCGCCACGGGCACCGACCCCGGCGAGGGCGTAGCGCTGGCCCAGGCGATGCTCGAGCGGCTCGCCGACAGCAGGACCCTGGCGATCGTCACCACCCACTACGAACGCCTCAAGGCGCTGGCGCTGACCGACGACCGCTTCGCCAACGCCAGCGTCGGCTTCGACTTCGAGCGTCTGCAGCCGACCTTCCGCCTGCACCCCGACCTGCCCGGTAGCTCGTGCGCCCTGGCCGTGGCCCGCCGGGTCGGGCTTGCCGCCGAGCTCGCCGAGCGCGCCGAGGCGCTGATGGCCGGTGAAGACTCGGACCTCGCCCGACTGCTGGACGAGCTCGGCGGCAAGCAGACCGAGCTCGAGACCCAGCGCGATGCGCTCGCTCGCGCCGAGCAGGTCGCCCGCGGCCGCGAGCGTGAGTACGCCGACAAGCTCGAGGTGCTCCGCCACCGGGGCAAGCAGCAGCTGCAGCGCGCCCACCAGGAGGCGCTGACCGAGATCAAGGAGGCCAGGGCCGAGCTCCAGCGGGTCCGCGCCGCGCTCAGGCGCGAGGCGTCGCGGGAGCGCCTCAAGGACGCCGAGCGACTGGTCAGCGCAGCCGCCGCCCGGATCGCCCCCCACGAGCCGCGAGCCGGCGAGCCGCCCGGGCTCGACGAGCAGCGACCGGTCGATCCGGCGCGGCTCAAGCCCGGCGTGTCAGTCTACGTCGAGCGCCTCGGGGGGCTGGCCGAGGTGCTCGAGTTGCACACCCGGGGCCGACTCACCGTACGCCGCGGTTCGCTCCGCGCCCAGGTCACCATCGGCGAGGTGCGGCTGCCCTCGAAGCGCGAACGACGCCGGGCCAGGCGAGACACGCAGGCCGCGGAGGACGACAGCCGACCTTCGTCTCCCGCGCGATCGAAGCTGGGCGACGGGCCCCGTCCCAAAGATCTCGATCACCCCCCGGTTCGCACACCAGACATCACCCTCGACGCTCGCGGCATGCGGGTCGACGAGGCGCTCGACGAGGCGGACAAGTTCGTCGACCGGGCGCTGCTGGCCGACAGTGACGTGCTCTACATCGTCCACGGCTACGGATCGGGCGCCCTGCGCGGCGCGCTGCGGGCCCACCTCTCCCACTCGGACGCCATCCGGGACCTGCGCGCTGGACGGCGCGACGAGGGCGGTGACGCGGTGACGGTGCTCTGGCTGCGCTAGGGCCGAGCGCGCGAGCGGTAAGGAAGGAACGCCCGGATGACTCCCGCGACCCTGGTGACCATCGATGATGCCCGCGCCGCCGCCACGCGGATCGCCGACGCGGTCCACCGCACGCCGGTGGCCAGCTGCGCCACCCTCGATCGCCTCGCCGGGCGGAGCCTGTTCTTCAAGTGCGAGCTGCTGCAGAAGGTCGGCGCGTTCAAGTTCCGCGGGGCGTGCAACTTCGTCCGCAAGCTGCCGGCCGAAGTCGCCGCCCGGGGCGTGGTGACTCACAGCTCGGGCAACCACGCCCAGGCGCTGGCCCTCGCCGCGCGGCTCGCAGGGATCCCGGCCCAGGTTGTGATGCCGCGCAACGCCTCGGCGGTGAAGCGCCGCGCGGTCTCGGACGAGTACGGCGCCCGGGTGGTGCTCTGCGAGCCGACCCTCGAGGCTCGTGACACCGCCGCCGCGGCTCTCCTCGACGAGAGCGGCGGAACGCTCGTCCCACCCTACGACCACCGCGACATCATCGCCGGGCAAGCCACCGCGACCCTCGAGTTGCTCGAGCAGGTGCCCGGCCTCGACGCCATCGTCGCACCAGTGGGTGGCGGCGGCCTGCTCTCGGGCTGCTGCGTCGCCGCCCGCGGCACGAGCCCATCGGTCCGCCTCTTCGGCGCCGAGCCGGCTGGCGCCGACGATGCCGCTCGCTCCCTCGCCGCGGGCCGGCTGATCCCCCAGACAGGCCCCGCGACCATCGCCGACGGTCTGTTGACCAGCCTCGGCGAGCACACCTGGCCGATCATCCGCGACAACGTCGAGGCCGTGATCACCATCGACGAGGCGCAGATCGTCGAGGCGATGCGCCTCTGCTGGGAGCGAGCAAAGTTGTTGGTGGAGCCGAGCGCGGCGGTGGCGCTCGCCGCGGTGCTCGACGCCCAGTTTGTCGCCCTCGGCGGACTCGAGCGGGTGGGGGTGATCCTCAGCGGCGGCAACGTCGATCTCGACGCCCTCCCGTGGATCCCGTCCACGTTGTAGCCCCACGGCCGCTCGCCTGGCAGCCCGACGACTGAACGTCGGGGATCTTTACGGCAATCGGTCACTCGGCCAGTGGGCCGCACTGTGCAAACATGTGGAAAACAAGAGGATTTCACCATCGACAAGATGGTACGGACCGTGCACTGTACGTTCCACGTGCGTCATTGGACGATCATTCTGCTAGCGGTCTGTACCCTCGAGGTGACCACTGGCGCCCCGGCCCACGCGGATCCGAAGCCGCGCTCGGCCCTGCGGCACGCCTACGACGGCGTGAGGAGCCGGATCACGCCGGTGGTGCGGCGCATCCGCGGGAAGGCCACCCTGCTGGCGGACCGGATCGAACGCACGCTGCCGCGGCGCCTCCGCGGATCCTTCGCCTGGACTCGCGACGCCTCCCCCTTGGCCGCCGGCGCCTACGCGATGAAGAAGTTTGGCCAGGATCGCTCGTTCCTGCTCTGGTACGGCGCGGGTTCCCAGGTGGCCACCCGGATCGGGCTGCCGGCAGCGGCCAGCCTGGGCCTGGTCAGCCCGACGGTCGCCACCGCGCTCTATCTCGGCAGCACGCTGGTAGATTTTTCGGTCCTCGCCGTGCGCCAGCACGCCACCCGCTCAGACCGCGGCGCCTCGTTCGCGAGCACGCTGCGCTCGATCGGCCGGGAGTACCGCGAGACGGTGAGCCATCGTCGGGAGGTCAACCGGCGCTACATGCGCCGCTACGGTCACCGGAGCCTCGCACACCGGGCTGGCCCGCCGACGGACGCCACCAACCCGCTCGCGCAGGTGGGCGCGGCCCTGGCGCATCCGTCGCAGCTGTAGGACAATCCACGGCACTCTCTGCCGATGATCAGCCCCGCCCTCTCGTTGCTGCTTTCGCTCGCCGCCGCGGCCAGCGGCCCGGTGGTGGTGTTGTCCGGCGATGCAGGGAGCTTCCCGCTGGGGGGGCGCCAGCTCGAGATCCTCGAGGACCCTGAAGGCAAGCTGAAGGCCGCGGACCTCGCCCGGCCCGAGGTCGCCCGCCGCTTCCGGCGCTCCGATCAGGCCCTGCCCTCACGGGGTTTCTCGTCGTCGGCCTTCTGGCTGCGCTTCCGCCTGCGCAACCCGGCAGACGCCACGCGGAACCGCTGGCTGCTCCAGGTGGCCTACCCGTCGCTCGATCACCTGGACCTGCGCTGCACCGACGGCCGGGGGCGAGAGCAAACCGGCCGGGCGGGCGCTCGGCTCCCCTTCGCCGAGCGCTCGTTTCCCCACCAGACCTACGTCTTTCCGCTCGAGCTGCCCCCCGGAGCGGAGCTCGGCTGCCTGCTGCGAGTGCAGACCGAGAGCAGCATCCTCTTTCCGCTGAGGGTCTGGAGCCCGGAGGCTTTTGATCGCGCGGACCAGGGACGACAGACCCTCTACGGCATCGTCTTCGGCTGGCAGCTGGTGATGTTCGTCTACAGCCTGCTGCTGTCGATCCTGCTCCGCGATCGCGGCTACGCCTATCACACGCTGATGGTGCTCTGCGCCGGGATCTTCCAGGCGGCGGGCAGCGGCCATGCCTATCAGTATCTCTGGCCGACGTCGCCGTGGTGGGCCAGCACGGTGCTCAACCTCGCGGCCTCTCAGGCGATGCTCTGGTCGATGCTCTTCACCCGCGAGTTCCTCTCCACCGCGCGGGGATCGCGGTGGATCGACCGGGCGCTGCTCGGCGCCGCCTACGCCACGCTGGCCAACAGCCTGCTCGCCCTGCTCCTGCCCGCCGCCTGGGCCACCCGGCTGCTCAGCGTGGTCGCCGTCGTCGCGCTGGTCATCACGCCCGCCGCGGGCCTGTCCAGCCTTCGCCGCGGCTTTCGCCCCGCCCGCACCTTCCTCGCCGGCTGGGCCCTGATGTTCGTGGGGTTCGGCTTCGTGCTGCTCAAGGACGTCGGGAGCAGCCCGCTGCCGCTGCTGGCGCTCTTCGGCCGCGAGCTCGGTGTGATCGCGATGGTGACCTTCGGGGGCATCGGCTTGGCGCAGCGGATCACCCTGCTCCGCGCGCGGCAACGGTTCTACGACGTCTTCGCCGCCGCCGAAGACGGGATCGCGATCATCGCTGGCGACCGAACGATCACCGCCTGCAACCCGGCCGCGCTGAGCCTCTTTGGCCTCGACCATGACCAGCAGCTGCGCGGTCAGCGCCTCGACGCGCTGACCGCGTCCGGCTCCGACCCCCGAGAGCTCGACGCGCGGATCCAGGCGATCCTTCGGGCGGGAAAGGACCGCCACCGAATCGACTGGCCCTTCGAGCGCAGCGACGGCACCTCGTTCGCGGCAGATGTGGTGCTCGGCGCGGTGGACTGGGACGGCCGGCGCGCCCTGCAGGCAGTGATCCGCGACATCAGCCAGCAGAAGCACGTCGAGCACCAGCTGCACCGGGCGAAGGAGACGGCCGACGCAGCGCGCAACAAGC
>JAUVBO010000126.1 GCA_030591195.1 Pseudomonadota bacterium | reverse complement strand
GGTCGGGCTCGACCACCGCCACCACCTCGTGGATGTTGTCCCAGATCGCGGCAGCCAGCTCGTCGGGCGTGGCGCCTGGCGCGGGCACCGGGTAGCCGATATCGCCCCGGTCGGCCTCGGCCTCGAGGTCGTCGTCGTGGTCGACGAGGCGGAAGGCGTAGGTCACGTCGTCGTGGACCGACAGACGATGGCGGATCCGTGCCAGCGCCTCCACGGTCCCGAACACGCCGCAGACGACGAAGTCCGACCGCTCGCGGCGCTCGCGGTGAAAAGCGATCAGCCGCTCAGCGGCCTCGTCGACGTAGACCGGATCGGGGGGGGGCTGGAGCGTGCCGAGGCTGTCGAGGTCGATCAGCGCCGCGTGCTGGTAGCGGCCGCAGAGCGCCCGGCCGACGGCCGTGGCCCTGACCGCCCGGCGAGCGTTGATCAAGACGATCATCCGGCGATGATATCAGCACCAACGGGCTTTGGTTGCTCCTGGCTCGGGAGGGTCCCGGGTGCACCCTACTCGGCGCGCTGCTGGATCGGCAGCTGCTGCTCGACCCGTTGCCGGTGGCGGTGCCGGTGGCGGCGCTGGCGTGTGCTGCTCGACTTCTCGTTCCTGCGCTCGCCCTCGAGCTTGATCCATTTCTTGTTGCGGGCCTTCCAGACCTGCGACTGGATCACCGAGGTGGCGGCCTCGGGCGCGTCGGCTTGGTCGAGCGCTCGCTTGGCGCCGGTGGAGATCTTGCGGCTCAGGTTCTTGGGCAGCCGCTTGCGGGCCACCGAGAACCCCTGCTCGGCGCCGGGGCTCGAGCGGTGAGAGTCGAGGCAGAAGACCTGCAGTCGGAGCCGCATCGTCTTGCCGGGCGCCAGCGAGACCCTCTCCGTGCGCTGGCCCTGGCCGTCCTCGAAGGGGCCAGCGGCGCCGAGGCGCTGGGGGGCCGAGTCGGGGTTGCCGGCGGGCACGAAGAACAGCCCCTTGGCGACGAAGGTCGCCTCGCGCTGGCCCTTGTTCCGGACGTCGATCACCATCTTGCCGCTCGAGCCCCCGGTGTAGCGGACGACGCGGAGCTGAAGTCCGTTTTTCGCCTTGCCCGCGGGCGGCAAGGCGACAAACCCACCCTTGGCGTAGAGCTCGGGGCTCTCGAGCAGTGCTAGGGCGGCGATCGAAATCAGCACGGTCGGCAACACTCTGCGCATGTCTCTCGTCCTCCTGGTCTGTTGCCAACGCGCCAGGCCCGGGATCGGTCTGGCGGATGATCACGCTTTGACAAGCTGGCGCGCAACAGGCCAGAATTCAAAGGTGATCCTTCGAAGCGCTGGACTGTGCTGGACGCTCGCCGTTGCCCTGGCTGGCGGATGCTCGGGCTTCAGCAGCGTCGACGACCAGGACAGCGGGGCCGACGCCGGGGCCGCCGACAGCGAGCCGGCGATCACCTGCAGCGGGCTGCCGATGCGCAAGGGAGGGTCGTTGCTCGGTGAGGCGTCCGACGGCTCGCTGACCAGCGCGATGGTTAGGGCCCACGGGCGCGTCGCGGTGGTCTGGGAGGATCTGACTCCCCGCCGGGTCTGGCTCGCCCTGCTCGACGACCAGGGCACGGTCAAGGTCCAGCCGCGGGTGCTGGCCGAGCAGGCGATCTCGCCCGACATCGCGGCCAGCGCTGCGGGCTTCACCGTGCTGGTTCACGATACCCAGGGGGCCGGCGTGGCGCTGTACGAGGTCGACAGCGAGGGCCAGAGCCTGACCGAGCGAGCCTCGCTCGACGGCGCGTCGATCGGCACCGGGGGGGGCTACCCGAGCGTCGCCTGCCAGGGTGACCAGTGCCTGGCGACCTACACCGCCGGGTCGGGAACGGCCGGCTTCGAGCTGCGCTACGCGCGGGTTGGCAGCGATGGCAGCGAGCTCGCGTCGTGGTCGGCGATGACCGGCAGCAGCGGTGGCAGCGCCATCGCCGACGTGGTCGCCACGCCCGGCGGTGGCTATGCCGCGGCCTGGATCGACGAGCGCGAGGGCCAGCAGCGGATCTTCGCCGCCCGGCTCGACGCTTCGGGCAGCAAGCGAGCTCCCGGTGAGATCGTCGTCTCGTCCGACGAGCACCGCGCGAGCTTCCCCGACATCGCCGCCCGCGGCGACGCGCTGCTGATCTGCTACAGCGTCGACGGCGGGCCCCAGGGCCAGGGCGACATCCTCTGCGGCCACGTCGACCGCGAGGGCGCGGTGACGGTCACCGAGCGGCTGACCGACGACCCGCGGGTCTCGTCCTTCCCCGAGGTGGTCTGGGCCGCCGGGCGCTACCTGGTGGTCTTCAACGACGAGCGCCCGGGCATCGCCGAGGTCTTCGGCCAGCTGGTCGATGCCGACGGCCACCGCATCGGCCCCGAGCTGCGGCTGACCGACATCGCGGCGACCTCGGGCTACCCGGGCGTGGCCTGGGTCGGCGACGGCGCGCTGATCACCTGGTACCAGTACCGGGCGACCACCGGCTGGAGCTTCGAGTACCAGCGCTTCGCCTGCGAGTGATCCCGAACGGGGTGCCCGTGGATCATCCCGTCTCCTCGCTCGGGGGGGCGACGGCCTCGAGCGCCCGCTGGCGCAGCAGCGCGTCGGCGAGCACCAGCGCGGTCATCGCCTCGGCCACCGGCACCAGCCGGGGCGCGATGCACGGATCGTGGCGTCCGGAGCCGCGCACGGTGGTCGGCTCGCCGTCGAGGGTCACCGTCTGCTGCTCGCGGGCGATGGTCGGCGTCGGCTTGACCGCCAGCCGGACGACTAGCGGAGCGCCGTTGCTGATGCCACCGAGGATCCCGCCGGCGCGGTTGCTCTGGGGCCCCTCGGGCGTCAGCGGGTCGTTGGCCTGGCTGCCACGGAGCCGCGCTAGCGCGAACCCGTCGCCGATCTCGACCCCCTTGACCGCGCCGATGCTGACCAGCGCCGCGGCGAGCTCGGCGTCGAGCTTGCCGAACACCGGGTCGCCGAGCCCGGCGGGCACTCCCGCGGCGCGCACCTCGACCAGCCCGCCGACCGAGTCACCGTCGGCCTGGGCCGCCTCGATCGTCGCCGCCATCCTCTCGGCGGCGTCGGCGTCGGCGCAGCAGACCGGATTTTGGTCGATCGTCGCGCGGTCGAAGCGCCGGGCGACCACCTCGCCGATGGCGACAACATGGCCGGTGATCGAGATCCCCTCGCGGGCGAGCAGCTGGGCGGCCACGGCGCCAGCCGCCACCCGGGCCACCGTCTCGCGCCCCGAGGCCCGCCCCCCGCCGCGGGGGTCGCGCAGGCCGTACTTGGCTTGCCAGGTGAGATCGGCGTGCCCCGGGCGGAGGAGCTGCCGGAGCTGGTCGTACTCGCCCGGGCGGGCGTCCCGGTTGCGCACCAGCAGCGCCATCGGCGCGCCGGTGGTGCGGCCCTCGAACAGGCCCGCGAGCAGCTCCACGCGGTCGTCCTCGGCGCGCGCGCTGGCGAGCGGGCTCCGGCCAGGGCGGCGGCGGTCGAGCTGGGCCTGGATCGCCGCCAGGTCGATCGGGATCCGCGGCGGCAGGCCGTCGATCACCGCGCCGAGCGCGGGCCCGTGAGACTCGCCGAAGGTCGTCACGCGGAAGAAGCGGCCGAAGGAGTTGGAGCTCATGCTACGGCCCCCTGCTGACGCAGGTGGTCGAGCAGCCCCCGCAGCGCGATCAGGTAGCCCCGCGCACCGAAGCCCGCGACCAAACCGAGGCAGACCGGCGTGAGGTGCGAGGCGTGGCGCTGGGGCTCGCGCGCGGCGGTGTTCGACAGGTGGACCTCGACGGCGGGGAGCTCCACCGCGGCGATGGCGTCAGCCAGGGCGACGCTGGTGTGGGCGTAGCCCCCCCCGTTGATCAGCAGCCCGTCGGCCCACTTGCGGCGCTGGTGGATCGCGTCGATCAGCGCGCCCTCGTGGTTCGACTGAGAGCAGTGAAGCTCGGCTCCCTCTTCGCGCCCCGCGGCCACCAGCGCCGCGTCGATCTCGGCCAGCGAGGTCGAGCCGTAGATCGCTGGCTCGCGCTCGCCGAGCAGGTTGAGGTTCGGGCCGTGGAGCACCAGCACCCGCAACACCTGCGGACCGTCAGCGGTGGTCCGGTTCAACGGCGACGACGACGTGGTCTTCGGGTTGGTCAATCGATCGCTCCGATCTGGCTCAGGGCGGCGGTCACCGCCTCAGGCGCGACATCGTCGACGAGCACCACGTCGCCGACGTCACGGGGCAGCACCCAGCGCATGGCGCCGGCGCTGCGTTTCTTGTCGTGGGCCATGGCGCCGACGATCGCCGCCGCCCGGTGGGGCCGACAGCGCAGCGGCAGCCCCCAGCGGCCGAGGGTCGCCTCGATGCGCTCGACCAGCTGGGGCGCCGCGATGCCACGGTCACGGGCGATGCGGGCCGCGGCGCAGAGCCCGATGGCAACCGCCTCGCCGTGCAGCAGCCCGGCGTAGCCGGCCAGCGCCTCGAGGGCGTGGCCCACCGTGTGGCCGAGGTTGAGCGTCGCCCGCCTCCCTCGCTCTTCGGGGTCGATGGCGACCACCGCGAGCTTGACCCGCAGCGCTCGTTCGATCAGCCCCATCGCCTCGGCGCTCCACCAGCGTTCGACCTCGACGCTGCCCGTGGCGAGCGCGTCGAAGAGCCCCGGGTCGCCGAGCAGCCCGTGCTTGACCATCTCGGCGACCGCCGCTCGCAGGTGTGCGGGGTCGAGGGTCTCGAGCAACGTCGGGTCGACCAGCACCAGCTGCGGCTGGTGAAATGCCCCGACCAGGTTCTTGCCCTCGGCGAGGTCGACGCCGGTCTTGCCGCCGACGCTCGCGTCGACCATCGCCAGCAGCGAGGTGGGTACGTTGGCGAAGGCCACGCCGCGCTTGTAGGTCGCCGCAGCGAAGCCGGCGACGTCGCCGGTGACGCCGCCGCCGAGGGCGAGCACCAGCTCGCGGCGCTCGAGCCCGCCGGCGAGGAACGCCCGGTAGAGCCCCTCCACCGTGGCGAGGGTCTTGTGCTGCTCGCCGTCCGGGATCAGGCAGGCGAAGGGGCGAAGGCCGGCGGCGCGCAGCGCGTCCGCGGCTCGCTCGGCGTGAAGCGGGGCGACCACCGGGTTGGAGACCAGCGCCACGCGCGCGCCTCGCACGGCGCCGGTTGCCCGCAGGGCCGCGCCGACCTGATCGAGCAGGCCGTGGCCGAGGTGGACCGGGTAGCGGTCGCTGCCCGCCTGGGCCTCGAGGGTCACGCTGCGGGCGAGGCCGACCACGCTTCGGGCGGTCTGAGCCACCGTGCGGCCGGTGGTGTCGATCTGCCAGGGGATCGCCTCGTAGGCCGCGCTTCGGGCCTCCAGCAGACGCTCGATCGCGGCGCGACGATCGTCGCCGGCGAGCAGCGGTCGCTCGCCGCTGGCCTCGAGGCGGCGCAGCAGCTCGTCCACCGAGCAGCCGAGGCAGATCAGCACGCCGTTGTCGCCGAGGGCCGCGCGGCAGCCGGGGTCGACCAGCGTGCCGCCGCCGGTGGCGATCACCAAGCCGTCGGTCGCGCGCAGCTCCTGGCAGAGGGTGGCCTCGGCCCGGCGCAGGGCAGCCTCGCCGCCCTCGGCGACCAGCTGGGCTGGTGACCCGCCGAAGCGCCCGGCGAGCTCGCGATCCGTGTCCACCAGGCGGCGTCCGAGCAGGCGCGCGGCCGTCGCGCCGACGGTGCTCTTGCCCACACCCATGAAGCCGGTCAGCACCAGGTTGCTCACGGGCATTCCTCTTGGGGCGCTGCCAGCGGTGCGCCAACGCTTCGCATCAGCTGGACGAAGCCGGGGAAGGAGTCGGCGATGCAGCCCGCCCTCTTTACCGTCACTGGGGCGCGGGCCACAAGTCCGGCCACCGCGATCGCCATCGCCAGGCGGTGGTCGCCGTCGCTGCTGACGGTGGCTCCCCGGAGCGGCGTCGGGCCGTCGATCACCAGGCCGTCGGGCCGGGTGCTGACCCGAGCGCCGAGCGCCGAGAGGGAGGCGGCGGTGGTGGCGATGCGGTCGGTCTCCTTGACCCGCAGCTCGGCGGCGTCGCGGATCACCGTCGACCCGCTGGCCTGGGGCGCGGCCACCGCGAGGAACGGCAGCGCGTCGATCATCCGCGTGACGATGGCGCCGCCGACCTCGGTGGCGCGTAGCTCGCTCGCTCGCACCCGGATGTCGGCCAGCGGCTCGCCGCTCCGCTCGCGCCGGTTCTCGAGTGTCACCGCCGCGCCCATCTCGGCCAGCGCATCGAGCAGGCCGGTGCGCGTGGGGTTGACGCCCACGCCCTCGAGCAGCAGCTCGGATCCGCCGACGAGCGTTGCGGCCACCAGGGGAAAGGCCGCCGACGAGAAGTCGCCGGGGACCTCGAGATCCAGCGGCAGCAGCGCCGGCCCGGGGGACAGCGAGACCTCGGCGCCGCCTTCGAGCACCTCGACCGTGGCGCCCATCGCCGCCAGCAGTCGCTCGGTGTGGTCCCGGGAGGCCGTCGGCTGGCGCACGCGCGTTGTCCCGGCGGCATAGAGGCCCGCGAGCAGCACGGCGCTCTTGACCTGGGCGCTGCTCAGGGTGAGCTCGTGGCGGCGGCCGCGCAGGGTCACACCGCCGTGGACCCCGAGCGGCGCGCGGCCAGCCTCGCTGTCGATCCGCGCGCCCATGGCCTCGAGCGGCTCGACGACCCGGGCCATCGGTCGGCGCTGCAGCTGGGGATCGCCCACCAGCCGGCTGTCGAAGCGCTGGCCGGCGAGCAGGCCGCAGAGCAGCCGCATCGTCGTGCCCGAGCGGTTGCAGTCGAGGGGCCGCTGGGGAGGGCCGAGGCCGGCGAGCCCTCGACCCTCGATGATCAGCTCCGAGCCCTGGTGGCGGATCGTCACGCCGAGGGACTCGAGGCAGCGGGCAGTGGCCCGGCAGTCGTTGCCGTCGAGGGAGCCCCGCAGGCGGCTCGGTCCGACGCCGACGGCGCCGAGCAGCAGGCCGCGGTGGGAGATCGACTTGTCGCCCGGAACGCGCAGGCGTCCACCCAGCTGCCTCGCGGGCGACGCGCGCAGCTCGTCGGTGCTCCGGTTCATTGCTGGCAGGATCGGTGGGCGGCGACCCAGCGGCAGATCTCGCGGTGCAGCTGCTCGAACTGGCCGAGGTCGAGCT
>JAUVBO010000027.1 GCA_030591195.1 Pseudomonadota bacterium | reverse complement strand
CACGCCGACGACCCGACGCTCTGGCTCCAGTACGACTGCATTCACCCGAACCAGGCTGGCCACCACGGGATCCGCCGCCTGATCTGGCACGTCCTCTTCGGCGACTGACGGCGGCGGTCACGGCGGCCGGTAGTCCGGATCAGCGCTTGCTCGATGCCTCGAGGCGCTGGTCCAGGGCCTCGAGGTTCTGGTCCAGGCCCTGGATCTTGGGGTTGTCCTTGCGGGCCTGCACGTAGGCCCGCAAGGCCAGCGCGCGGTGGCCCTGTAGCTGGTGCACCAACCCGAGGCTGGCCCGGGCCTCGGCGAAGCGCGGGAGCTGCTCCAGCACCGCCTCGTATGCCGCCCGCGCCCGGCGGTACTGGCCGCGCAGGCGGTACTCGTTGGCGAGGTTGTAGCGAAACACTGCGAGGGACTGGCTGGCCGTCAGGCTCTGCGCGAGGTAGGTCGGGTTTCGATCCGGCACCCGGTACTTGCGGCGGTACCAAGCGGCAGGCATCGCGCGCCCGCGCTTGAGCAGCTCGATGCCCAGGCGACGCCCCTTCGCTGGATCCAGCCGGACGAAGAAGTGTCCCGGAACCAGCACGCCCCGGATCGGCAGCCCCGTGGCCTCGCCGAGCGCGAGATAGAGCGCGCCGAGGCCGACGCAGGATCCCCGGCGTCGCTCGAGGATCCGCGACAGCAGCATCAGCTCCGGAGACCGGTCGTGGACCTCCCGCCGGTAGCCGAGCTCGCCAAACAACAGGCGGTTGATCCTGACCACCGCCGCTCCGCCGACGAGCTTCTCTCCCTCGAGCGCTCGACGGACCCGGCCAACGAGCCCCACGAGCCGTCGCCGAGTCGCCGCCGCATCCGGCACCTCGAGCTGTAGATCGAGCCGGGCCTGCTCACCAAACGCGAGCAGCTCGCGGGTCAGCGGACCGATCGGCTCGATGCGGGACGGCGTGGGGGCGACACGATCCGGACAACCACCGCTGACGAGGACCAGCCCCACGAGCCAGAGCGGGCGCCCGCGCCTCACGGCAGGACCGAGCCAAGCCTGGCCATCACGCCCCGTTCGCCTACCGCGTAGCCCACCACCGCCTTTCGTTGGTCGAGGACCACGGACACGTCGTTGAGTCGGGGCGTGGGCAGCGGATCCTGCACATCCCAGGCGCCCTCGGCGTCCCGGGTGACGATCACGCCATCGGCGACCCCGACCAGCGCTGAAAGCAGGAAGCGCACCAGCCGATGATACCGCCTCGACCCAGTCGGCCGCCAGCGTGCCGCCGTGCCAGGCGCCTGCGAGCCCCGAGCGCGTCGCACGCGTCGCCACCGCTTACCGAGCCGATCAGCCGACGAGATCCCTGAGGCCTCACGCCGCCTCTGGTATCATCGCGTGATGCGGAATCTCGGCAACCTTGCCGTGTCGCGGCCCTCGAGTCGCGAGCTGCAGTTGCTGCCCTCGTGCCACCGGACCGCGCCGCTGTCACTGACTCCAAAGGAGAAGACCTGTGGGATCGTACAAGCTGCTGAGCAGCGCCGGTAAGAACGCCCGCGCCCAGATGGAGAGGATCGTCGTCGCTCAGCGATGGGGCGCGACAGGCTCCCTCGATCAGTATGACACCGCGATCACAAAGATGCTCACCGTCCTCGATGAGAGCCAGGACGCGCGCTGGACGGAGATCAAGCAGATCATCGGCGCTTCGGATATCACCGTGGCGCTGTACGGCTCTGGGTCCCATCCGCAGGACACCTTCTTCACGCCACCAGAGGTTCACAGCGAGTTCTCCGCCTCGCTGGCAAAGCCCACGACCGGCAAGTTCGCGCTGGTGAGATTGGGCATCCCGACCTTCGTGCCTGAAAAGAAGGTGTTCGCGGAATACACCGTCGACGGCAGCGGGCTCAAGCGGAGTGGCACCTGGAATACTTCCGCATTCCCGAAGGCGAAAAAGCCGAGCGGGCTTCGTCAGACCGGACTCTGCGACCCGGTGCGATTGGCGCACGAGCTGGGACACGCGTGCCAGTACATCGGCAATCCAAAGTGGTACCTCGACACCATCAGGCTCACAGCAGCTGCCCAGCTGGCGAGCGAGGCCCAGCAGCAGGCCTACAAGGAGTGGGGGCTGATCCTGATGGAGGAGCTGAACGTCGAGCAGAACGAGTGGCCCATCAGCTTGACCCTGCACGGCGGCAAGCGACCATACACGACCTCAGGAGGTCACAACGGCAAGTTCACCAGCGCCCTGGGCCCCAGAGCGCTGATCACCAAGATGCTCGCCAATGCAGCGTCGACCGCTACGCCCAACGTCTACCTGCCAAGCTACAGCAAGGCGGCCGTCCAGTGGGCACACAAGAAGGCCCAGGTGGGACTCGGCACCTACCCGAACATGACCTGACCGTCACCACCGCCAGCATCAACCTCCCTCGGCTTCGTGCGGGCCACTGCCCCCGCGACAATCGTCGGGAAGCCTCACCTCCGCGACTCGTAGGACCACCGGCAGATCTGGATCACCTCCGGAGGTCAGTGATGAATCGAGCGATGCTGTCCCTTTCTCTCCTCGGCCTGCTGGTCACCAGCGGCTGCGGCAGCGCTGACAAGGACCACCCTGGACCGAGCAAGCCCACCGGCAGCGGCGGACTCTGCCTGCCGCCCTGGGTCTCGTGCGGCGGATCCTGCGTCGATCCGCTGACGGAGCCGGCCCACTGCGGCGGCTGCGGCAAGTCCTGCGGCGACGACCTCTGCGTCGACGGACAGTGCCAGGCCAGCGCGGGCGACTGCCGCGAGGGCACCGGCTGTCCGAGTGGCCACTACTGCGACCTCGGCAACGGCCGCTGTCTGCCCGGCTGCGCCACCGACGATCACTGCGCCGGCAACCCCTGCAACCCCGCGACCCACAGCTGCTGCGGCACCGGCGAGACGATCTGCGCTGGTAGCTGCGTCAACACCGCCAGCGATCCGGCGCACTGCGGAGACTGCGGCCTCGGCTGCGACGCGCCGGACAAGGCGACGCCGGTCTGCAGCAACAGCACCTGCGACTTTCAGTGCGCCGGCGGCGCCCAGCGCTGCGGCGAGGGCTGCTTCGACACCACCCACGACACCGACAACTGCGGCACCTGCGGCAACCAGTGCGCATACACTCAGGGCGGATCGGTGACCTGCGTCAGCGGTCAGTGCGCGCCGGCCTGCCCGGCCGGCAAGACGCTGTGCACGCTGACCGAGTGGCCGTACGGCGAGTGCGTCGATCTGGCCTCGGACGTCAACCACTGCGGCACCTGTGGTCAGGCCTGCGGGTCGACCAGCGGCACCCCGACCTGCAACGCCGGCCAGTGCGACGTCAGCTGCAGCGGCACCAAGACCAACTGTGGTGGCTCCTGCGTCGACCTCAACTACGACGAGAACAACTGCGGCAGCTGCGGCAACGTCTGCCAGCCGCCCCAGGGCGACGGCTACGGCGAGTGCAACCAGGGCACCTGCACCAAGAAGTGCAACTCGGGCTACGGCGTCTGCAACGGCGAGTGCTGCTACCTCAGCTGGTCGAGCTGTTGCCACTTCAACGGGGTAACCCAGTGTCACCTCAAGGAATACTGCAGCTGAGACGCGCTTCGCCCACACGGGGCTAGAGGGACCGACCTACCCGCAAGAATCCGATCGTGTACTGTTGGGGTGTAGCTCGTGCGTCTTGTGGCGTGCTTCGTGCGCCGAAGCAGGCGGCGGAGGCAGATCATGATCTGGCGATCGGTGCTCGGATGTCTCGTGTTGGCGACGGTGGGCTGCCAGAGCAGCGCCCCTGGAGCAGGGGCGGGCGACGTCATCGATGCCGGAGCCGACGAGGGCACACCGGACCTGCCCGCGTCCCCCTCGGTCAGCCACGTCATTGACAACGATGGCGACGGAGCCGCCGTGGTCGGCGAGTGGATCGGTGTCGCCGGCCAGCACCTCGACGGGGCGTGCTCGGTGCGCCTCGGCACCGCCCAGGCCCGCGTGATCGCCGTGAGCTCCGAGGAGATCCAGCTCCAGGTCCCCGAGGGGATCCCGGTCGGTCGCCAGCGTCCGATCATCGCCTGCGATGGCGGCGAGACCTCGTTCGAGCTGACGGTCAGGCGCTATCACCTGGTGAGCATGCCCGCCGGCCACCAGGTGGCCGTCCTCGAGGAAGCGAGCCCGGGCCAGATCAGCGACACCTCGATGCGCCTCGACGTCCCCGACGCCGAGTGGCTGGCCCTGTCCGACGACAGCGCCGTGGCCTACGTCGGCACGGCCGCGAGCGCCACCGCGGCGCCAGCGATCCGGGTCATCGACCTCACCGCAGCAGGCGGCCCGGCCCTGCTGCCGGGCGAGGTCAGCGACAACGGCTCGGTGAGGATGCCAGTCTTCGGCCTCGCGACGGCTGGCGACGCGCCGGTGCTCGCCGTGGCCCGCGGCCTGCACGTCACGCTGTACGACATCAGCGAGCCGCGGCGCCCGGTGGCCGTAGGAGCGATCCGGTCGGTCTCGATCGACACCGGGGGGGCTCTGCCCGAGATCGATGCCGGGTTCTTGACCAAGGTGGCGCTCGGTCCGGACGGCACGCGAGCGGTAGTGCTCGACGGCGCCGCCGACCAGATCTCGGTCCATGACATCTCCACCCCGTCAGCGCCCCTGGTGATTCACGAGGGCATCGTGATCTCGGACGGCAGCCCGGTCCGGCCGATGGTCGACCTGCCGATTCCCCTGCTCTCGGGTGCCCTCGGGTTGATCAAGGTCCGGGGAGGCAGCGCCCAGGCACTCGCGCTGTCCGGCGACGGCCAGACCGCCGCGGTGCTCGCCGGAGGTGGCCTGGGTGCCCTGGTCCCCGAGACCTACAACCTCGACCTGGACAACAGCACCATCTCGGTGATCGACGTCCGGCGAGGCGCGCACCGGGTCGAGCGCCTGTCCCTGCCCGAGGCCCACGTGCCGAGCGACGTGGCCTTCATGCCCGACGGCGCGATCTACGTCACCTCGATGTCGTCCGACTCGGCAGTGCTGCTCACGATCCTGTTCAAGATCGGCGTCGGTGCGCTGGTCGGCGGTGGGCTCGACCTCGCCACCGTCGCCTCGACGCTGCTCGGCAGCTTCACCAACGTGATCGACATCGCCAAGGCGGCCTGGAACGGGACGCTGTTTCATCTCGGTGGGCTGCACCACGTCGTGGCCAGCGCCAGCGGCATCAAGGTCATCGACCGCAAGCTCGGCTACGTGCAGGGCGGACTCTGCGTGACCTACGACGGCGAACGGATGGTCGCGGCGAGCCAGGGCTGGAAGGTCAACATCGGCTTCGGCGTGCCGCGGCTGGTCGAGCACTTCGACTTCGCCTACGAGCTCGCGGCGACGATCCACGATCCGGCGCGGACGAGCCAGCGCGAGCTGAGCCTGTCGACATGGCAAGCGCGGATGCTGCTGCCGCCGTGGTCCTTCGGCCAGGCGGCCTGCCAGCAGTGACCCCGCCGTCTCGCGTTGCGCATCCGGAGCGGGGTGACTGCTGATCCGACCGAGGGCGATCACTTTCCAGGAGACTTGGCGGCCTCCAGCACCTCCCAGTCCTCCCAGTAGTTGTGGAAGTCGCGGCTGGCGAAGAGCCAGATCACCAGGCGGACCTTCTTCAACGCGTCGACTCCCCGCTCGAGCAGCCGCTGGCGCACGCTCGGACCGCCCCCCCAGCTCATCTCGAGATCGACGGGGTAGCCGATCTCCCGCGCGACGTGGGCCGAGACCCCGGCGTGCTTGCAGTAGGTCCGCTGGAAGACGCCGGTGAAGCTGTCGCCGATGATCACGATCGGGCTGCCGAGCTGATCCTCGTAGGGCTTGCCGTCCGGACTCAGCACCTGGTGCCCGACGAGCTGGGCCGGCTTGAAGCGGGGTTGCTCTGGCGGCGCAAGCCGCGAGTGCAGGTCGCCGAGCCGCTGGAACGAGACCGCCCTGGTGCCGTACTTGACGGCCCTCCTGGCCAGGGCGGGGTACCACGGGTAGCGCTTGATCCGCTCGGCGATGGTCCGCGCGGCGATCCGCAGCCCGCGATCGGTCCAGTGGGTGTCCTGGGGCTGGTAGAGCAGCTCGTCCTCCGGTCCCCGCTTGGCGCGCGCCGCCAGGTAGGTCGGCAGCAGGTCGACCGCCTCCACCCCGCCGCGCGCGAGCTCGAGCAGGAACTTGCGACCGTAGGGGTTGATCGGCTCGAGCTGGTCAGCCCTGACCCGGCTGTGACGCAGCTTGTCGGGGAAGACCTCCGCCTTGGTCGGCACCGGCACCAGCAAGAAGTCGACGCCGTGTCGCGCCAGGTGCTGCTGGAAGGCGAGGATCGCCGGCATCGGGTTTTTTCCCTTGGGTTGCTGCTGCACGTCGCCGCCGACGACGGAGTCGAGCGATCTGCGGTAGAAGAGAAACCCCTGCCTGCCGATCAGCGTCTGGAGCTTCTTCGGCCGCCGCTTCAGCTGCCGGCGAATCGCGCGATGCAGCGGGGCGAGCCGCCGGGCCCAGCCCTGGTACCCACCCTGCCCGGCGGCCCCGCCCTTGCCGGCCTGTCGGTCGCGCTCCGCCTCGAGCGCCTCGACCAACGGGCCGGGGTCGGCGCTGACCTTGGCCTGCTTCAGCGCCGCGACCAACGCCGTGGCCCCCGCCGCGCCGCCGGACGCCTTCTTCTTCGCGCTCAAGCTCGGCATCCCCGGCACGACGATCACGTTATAGATCGGCTGACCGTGGGGCTTGCCGCGAATCACCAGCGTCGGCTCCCTGATCGACAGTCCCCCGAGGGACGCTGTGACCGCCCGCTCCGTCGCCGGCGCTGGCCAGACCTGGGCCCCGCCGAGGTCAGCGATGTCGGTGTTGTGCGAGGGGTACCAGTAGCTGGCCAGCTCGTTGGCCCAGGTAAGGACCTCGGCGGCCGACAGCACCCGCCCGATGTAGTCCTCCTCGATCCGCGCGATCACCGCCGAGCTCGCCAGCCCGCCCTTCAGCCGCCCGTAGACCTGGGGATAGCCATCGCCGTCCTCGTCGGGCATGCCCGCAAAGAGCTTGGCCCACGGCTGGAACTCGATCCGGGCCCAGAGCTGGACCGCCCCGCCCGCCGGCCGGTGGACGTAGAGCGCGACGATCTGCTGAAACGTCGTCCCTGGACGCTTGGTCGCGCCCCAGGTCTCGCCTCGGACCGCCGCCCGCGCGTCCTCCAGCGGGCCGCCCTGCGCCGGGTCCCACTGGGACAGGTAGTCGACCAGCGGAGTGAACGCCAGCGGCGCGCGACGCTCGGCCTCGGTCAGGGGCGTCCTGGCGATGGCAGCGACGATGCTGTCGGCGACGACGAAGCCGTCAAAGAGCTGGGCCTGGTCCACCCGCACCTGACCCTCGGGCTGGACCACCTCGGCGTCGGGCTGATGCAACATCACGTTCGCCGCGTAGGCCGCGTAGTCGAGGTTGGCTCGCGTCGGCCGCGCCACTCGCCGGACCATCGCCCTGGCCAGACGCCGGTCGTAGCCAGCGCCGAGCTGCTCGACCTCGGCGTGGCCCAGCCCCGCGCTGCCCACCTTGCCCGGGTCCTCGAGGGGCCAGGGAAAGCCCGCGCCGTTGCACCCCACCGCGAGCCCGACGCCGAGGAGCAGCGAGCTGAAGACCCTGCCCGGGTTGTGGCCGTTCATCGTTCCCCCTTTGGCTCCGCAGGCGTCAGGCTCGGACCAAGCGATCGTACCGTCCGACGAGGTAGTTGCCCATCACGCGCAGCACCCGCAGCCCGTAGGTCGCGGGGTTGAGGTAGGAGACCTCGTCGCCATAGTGGGTCGGGATCGGCAGCTCGCCGATGCAGAGCCCCAGGGCCCGGCAGCAGGCGATCACCTCGAGGTCGAAGTCGAAGCTGTCGCTGAGCGCGGCAAACGGCACCCGCTCGAGCGCCCGGCGACCGTAGACCAGGTAGCCGCTGTGGTAGTCGGTCATCCGCAGGCCGAAGACGCGGTTCTCGAGCGAGGTCAGCAGCCGGCCGGCGACGTACTTGTAGAGCGGCATCCCGCCGCTGATCCCGGTGCCCGAGGCGATGCGCGAACCCTGAACCAGATCGAGCTCCTCGTCGCCCAGCGCCGCGAGCAGCGACGGCAGCCGCTCGGGCGCGTACTGCCCGTCGGCGTGGAGGCAAGCCAGCTGCTCCACCCCGGCCTCCCGCGCCGCCGCCAGCCCGGCCTTCATCGCGCCGCCATAGCCGCGATTGCGCGGCAACCACACGCCGCTCACTGTCCGGTGCTCGCGAGCGAGCGCCTCGATCACTGCGGCGGTGCCGTCCCGGCTGCCGTCGTCGACGATCCAGATCCCGGCCAGGTTCGCCAGCGTCTCGCGCGGGATCCGGCGCAAGACCCCCGGCAGGGTCGTCGCGGCGTTGAAGGCCGGGATGACGATCCCGCGCCGCGGCCCGACGCGGCTCACCCCTGCGCCCGTCCCGCGGACCGCGCCGGGATCCGGCCAGCGTAGCGGGCGACGTAGTCGTCGATGATCGGGGGCAGCATCTGCGCCAGCGTCGTCGTCGGCTGCCAGTCGAGCAGGCGCCGCGCCCGAGCGATGTCTGGGATCCGCTGCTCAGCGTCGTCGTAGCCGGGGCCGTAGAACGCCTCGCCGCTGACAACCTGCCGCCCGGGATCGATCCCGCCGTGCCGCTCGACGAAGACGGCCGCGAGCCGGTCGGCGAGCTCGGCGATCGAGACATCGTTCTCGGCGTTGCCGAGGTTGAGGATCGTCCCCCGACAGGCCTCCGGCCGCGCGATCACCCGCAGCATCCCGCCGACGAAGTCGTCGACGCAGATGAACGACCGGCGCCGATGGCCGCCGTCGACCAGCGCGAGCGGCTCACCGGCCAGCAGCGCGCCGATGAAGCAGGCCAGGACCCGGGGGATGCCGTCGCCGTCGACCCCCGCGAGGTAGTCCATCCGCGGCCCGATGACGTTGAAGGGCCGGACGATGGTGAACGGCAGCTCGCCGTGCTGACCAAGGGCCCAGATCGTTCGCTCGAGCAGCTGCTTGGCGCAGGCGTAGGTCCAGCGCTCGCGGTGCACCGGGCCGAGCACCAGCGGCGTCTGGTCCTCGGAGAGGAGCGTGTCCGGGGCGGTGGCACCATAGACCTCGCAGGTCGAGCAGTGCACCAGCCGGCGCCGCAAGGCGGCGCAGCGCCGGACCAGCGGGACGAGGTCGGTGTAGCTGGCGTCGATCACCTCGAGCGGGCGGGTGTTGTAGAGCGAGGGGTTGCAGAGGGCTGTCAGCGAGATCACCAGGTCGCTCTGGTCCACCGCAGCCTCGACGATCCCCGGCTCGCTGATCGACGCCTCGACTCGTCGCAGGCGCCCCTCGGCCCGGCCCAGCTGATCGAGCCGGTCCAGATCGACATCGACGGCGATCAACCGGTGGGCCGTGCGCGCCAGCAGGGCCGCGATCAGGTGCGAGCCGAGGAAGCCACCGCCACCGAGAACGGCGATCCGCAGGGTCTGCTGTTGCTCGGGGGGGGCGGCCGGGGTCATCGATGGTCTCGGACGCGATCAGAAGAGCGAGGTGGAGGCACCGAGCGAGAGGGTGAACGACTCGACCCCGTCGGCGGAGAAAGGTGTCGCGGCGGAGAGCAACAGGGCGAACCAGTCGGTTGACCACTCGAGCCCGAGGTTGACCGTGGCGGTGGCGATCGGCACCTCCTCCAGCGCCTTCGACTGCCGCAGCTCGAGGTCCTCCTCGGCCCGATCACCCTCGCGGTCCTGGCCAAGCTTGGCTGCGGCGGTCAAGCCCACCGAGGGGACGAAGGGCCCGAGCATGTAGCCGACGTAGCTGTAGGCGGCGATGCTCGGGGCGCGGAAGTCCTTGATGCTGTTTTCCCAGCCGCCATAGGTGAAGCTGCCGCCGAGGACCATCAGCCCGCCGTCAAAGTCGGCCGTGTGCTCGAAGACCCCGGTGAAGCTCGGCACGCCGGCGCCGAGCTGCAGGTGCTGTGGCAGCACGACGCCCTGGCGAACGGCGTCGTGAGCCCCCAGCGGAAAGCTCACCACCAGCGTCGCGATGCTGGCGTTGGTGATGCCGAGCTTGCGCGTCAGCTCGAGGCTGACGTCGCCGAAGCCGCTGGGCGCCACGCCGGCGTCGATCTCCTCGAGCTCCTGCCGCTTGTGCACCAGCGGGATGTTGGCCGCGATGCTCCACTTCTGCAGCAAGGCGCCCGTGGCGACCCGCGTGTTGACGGTGGTGAAGTACGCGCCATCGGGGGCGAAGGTCTGGCTGCCGATGCACTGCAGATCGAAGCGCCCGCCGCGAACGCCGCGGCCGATCCACTTCGCGCCGCCGCTGGTCGAGCTCGCCCCTCCCCCACCGGCACCACACCCGCCGACGTTTTCCCAGCTGCTCAGCAACGGCGCGTGAGCCCGCAGCCGCAGCAGCGCCGTCCGGTCCTCGCCACAGCGCGTGCCGGGACCCTGCCCTCCATCCGCCACCGCCTCGGCGGCCGCGCTGGTGACCTGCCGGGCTTGCCGGTGGGCCAGCGTGCGATCGAGCAACGGCTCGAGCGAGAGGACGACCAGACCCAAGGTCACGGCGACGAAGAGCGCGCGCGGCAGGTTCTGCGGCGTGCTCACTTGCTGGCCCCCGCTGCGGCAGCCTCGGGCTGCTGGGGGATGAAGATGTCGGGCCAGCGGTCGTTGCCGCTGTGGAACGTCAGCCGGGCCACCTCGCCGTGGGGCGACCCGACCTGCCAGATGAAGACGTCGTAGTCGGCGATGTCGTGGTCGTGCCCGCGGCGCGTGGCACCCCAGACCAGCCACTTGCCAGCACGCGACAGCTGGGGGAAGTACTCGTGGGACTGCCGCCCGGGGATGTCGATGAAGCGCATCTCCTCGGCGGAAAACTCCTTGGTCGGCTTTCCGCCGGCCACCGGCATGCTGAAGACCTCGCTGCCGCCGTTGCCCGAGGGATTGATCCAGATGATGCGATCCCCGGCGGGGAACCAGTTGACCTGGCATCCCTGGCCGGTGGCGACCCAGGTCTTCTCGCCGAGGTTGTAGATACCGGTCTCGCGCCTGGCGCCGCGCAGCGTGATGGTGAGGAACTTGCGGTCGGGCGAGAGGTGGGGGGTCTGCAGGTCGGCGCCGCCAAGCCCCTCGACCTGGGTGCTGTCGACGAGCAACGTCTCGGTCCCATCGAGCTTCCTGGTCAAGACCTTGGTCTTGCGCGAGTAGAGGATCTCGTCGGCGCCGATCCAGGTGCCCCAGCTGGCGTTGTCGACGATCTTCTTTGGCGGTCCGCCAGCGGTGTCGATCAGGAACAGGTCCCACTTGTTGAGCCGGTTGGCGTCGGTCTCCGCGACCCAGCCACGCTTGCTGCGGGTGAAGAGGATCCGCTTGCCGTCGCGCGAGAAGCGCGGATACCAGTCGACGTGTTCCGAGCGGGTCAACCGCCGCACCAGCGCACCGTCGGTCTTCATCAGGTAGATGTCGTGGTTGCCAACCCGGGAGCTGGACCAGGCGATCAGCCCGTCGACCCT
>JAUVBO010000204.1 GCA_030591195.1 Pseudomonadota bacterium | reverse complement strand
TCACCCTCGACGTTCTGGCTCGCTCCGGTCCGTGGCCGAGCCACTACTCCGCAGGTGACCCCTCACCCTCCACGTAGTGGCTCGCTCCGGTCCGTGGCCGAGCCACTACTCCACAGGTGACCCGTCACCCTCGACGTTCTGGCTCGCTCCGGTCCGTGGCCGAGCCACTACTCCGCAGGTGACCCGTCACCCTCGACGTTCTGGCTCGCCGGAACCCCCGCAGCGAGCCAATTCTCCGCGGCTGACCCGTCACCCGCCACGTCATGGCTGACGGCGTGGGCGCAGGATGTGCGCCGAGAAACAGTCGAGCTCGCGTCAAATTCCGCAACATCGTCGTGCCCGGTGCCGATAAGGCGACATGACTCGTTGCTGGCACGTCACGATCGCGACTGTTTCTCGGGAAACCGCCTTCCCAACCGAGCTCGCGCGGCGCGCGGCGGTGCGCAAGATCGTCAGGATCGCCGGAAAATCGCTGCTGTTGTTCGGCGTGGTCGACGATCACACCCACACGGTCCTGCGCACCGATGAGGCGGGAGCGGGACGGACAGCCCAACGGCTCAACTGTTCGCTGGCAAGTTGCGGACTGCGCTTCGCCCAGGCCGACATCCGACCCGTCGCCGGTCGTCTCCACCTTCGCAGGCTGGTGAACTACATCCTCACCCAGCCGAAGCATCACGACCTGCTGCTCCACCCGGCTCTCTGGGAAGGATCGTGCTTGCAGGACCTCGTCGGTGCTCGCTGGCTACCGGGCCTCGAGCTTCGAATCCGCGATGAGCTCCCGCGCTTGTCGTTGGCCGATCTGATGAACATCGTCGGGCTGCCCTCGCGGGCGATCCTCCCGGCCAACCGCGAGCTGCTGCGCGAGGCCGGCTTGTCGCGCATCGCTGCAAGCACCGGGGCCACGGTGGCGGCTGGCTCGCTGCGGGGCCGCCGGACCGAAGAGCTCGAGGCGCGCCGCGTGGCCGTGCGGCTGGCGTATGGAGCGGGGTTCACACGCAGAGAGATCAGCGAGGCTCTTGGCTGCCCGCCGCGAAGCGTGACCCGCTACGCCGTCAGCGACGTCGCTCCCGAAGCTATCCGCGCCGCCAGGGTCCGTATCGCGCTCGAGCGTGCAGTCGAGGCTGCTGGTCGAGCAGCCGCACACGCGGTACCGGACGCGCCCCCACTCCCGTTCATGGTGGCCGAGCCACTTCGCGCCGGGTGACCCCTCACCCTCGATGTTCTGGCTCGCTCAGCAGGGGTTGGCTCGTGGCGCACCTGCGGTCCAAGGCGCCACCGCGCGAGAAGCTACGGTTGTGCCGGTGGCGCCCCCCACGGTAAACCGGAAGGATGGCGGGGCAGCGGGCAGAAGCCGGCGACGGCAAGGGAGCCGAGATCTCGCTCGAGGGCACCCTCGAGCGGGTGATCTACGCCAACGAGGACAGCGCCTGGAGCGTGGTGCGCCTGACCGTAGAGGGCCGGGCCCAGCCGGTAACTGCGGTGGGCAACCTGCTGGCGGTCCAGCCGGGCGAGCGCCTGCGCCTGCGCGGGCAGTGGGTCGACGATCGGCGCTACGGCCAGCAGTTCCGGGTCCAGGCCTACATGACGCTCAAGCCCGAGACCATGCTCGGCATCGAGAAGTACCTCGGCTCGGGGATGGTCCCGGGCATCGGCCACGAGATCGCCAAGCGGCTGATCGAGAGCTTCGGGCTCGAGACCCTCGAGGTGATCGACAAGCACCCCGAGCGGCTGACCGAGGTCGAGGGGATCGGACCGGTGCGCTGCCAGCGGATCAAGGAGGCATGGGTCGAGCAGCGCAAGGTCCAGGAGGTGATGGTCTTTCTCCAGTCCTATGGCGTCTCGTCGGCCTTCGCGGTGCGGATCTACAAGCAATACGGCGAGCGGTCGATCGCGCGGGTCAGCGACAACCCCTACCGCCTGGCGAGCGACGTCTTCGGCATCGGCTTTCGCACCGCCGACAGGATCGCCGCCGACCTCGGCATCGCCCGCGACTCGCTCAAGCGCGTCGCCGCCGGCGTGCTGCACCTGCTCGGCGAGGCGGCCGACGACGGCAACGTCTACTGCCCGCTCACCAACCTGCGCGAGGGGGCCCTGGCGCTGCTCGAGGTCGACGAGCCGCTGGTCGATCAGGCGATCGAGGAGCTCGCGGCCGCGCGGCGGATCGAGCTCGAGCCCCTGTCCGGGGGCAGCTCCGAACGCGCGGTCTACCTCAAGGCGCTCCATGTCTCCGAGAGCGGCGCCGCCGAGCGCCTGCTGGAGCTCCTCGGCACAGAGCCGGCGGCACCGTCGGAAAACGCGGACGAGGCCGTGGCCTGGTTCGAGCGCGGCGTGGGCATCGAGCTCGCCGAGCAGCAGCGCGAGGCCCTGCGCCGCGCGCTGGCGAGCAAGGTGCTGGTGATCACCGGCGGCCCCGGCACCGGCAAGACGACGATCATCACCGGCATCATCCGGGTGCTCGACGCTCGTGGGCAGGAGGTGCTGTGCTGCGCCCCGACCGGGCGGGCGGCCAAGCGGATGAACGAGGCCACCGGCCACGAGGCGAAGACGATCCACCGCCTGCTCGAGTACTCACCCAGGCTGCAGAGCTTCGAACGCAACGCCGACAACCCGCTCGAGACCGACCTGGTGATCGTCGACGAGACGTCGATGGTCGACGTGGTGTTGCTCTACAACCTGCTCAAGGCGGTGCCGCCGGCCTGTCGGCTGGTGCTGGTCGGAGACGTCGACCAGCTCCCGTCGGTGGGCCCCGGCTCGGTGCTCGCCGACCTGATCCGTTCGGAGATGGTCGACGTGGTCCGGCTGACCGAGATCTTCCGCCAGGCCGCAGAGAGCATGATCGTGCTCAACGCCCACCGGGTCAACTCCGGCCGGCTGCCGGTGGCCCACGATCCGGCTCGGGGCAACGCCGACGCCGACGAGCTGCGCGATTTTTACGCGATCGATCGCGCCGATCCCGAGCAGGCGCTGGCGACGCTCAAGGAGCTGATCGTCACCCGCATCCCGACCCGCTTCGGCGTCGACCCGGTGGACGACGTCCAGGTGCTGACCCCGATGCACAAGGGAACCCTCGGCGCGGCCAACCTCAACGCCGAGCTCCAGGCGCTGCTCAACCCCGACGGCACCTCCCTCGCCCGCGGTAAGCGGATCTACCGCGACGGCGACAAGGTGATGCAGGTGAGGAACAACTACCAGCTCGAGGTCTTCAACGGCGACATCGGCCGGATCGTCGCGATCGACGCCGAGGAGCGCACGGTCACCGTGTGCTTCGAGGGACGGGAGGTGCGCTACGGCGGCTCAGAGCTGGACCAGCTGGTGCTCGCCTACGCCTGCACGATCCACAAGTCCCAGGGCAGCGAGTACCCGGTGGTGGTGATCCCGCTGCACACCCAGCACTACGCGATGCTCCAGCGCAACCTGCTCTACACCGGCATCACCCGCGGCAAGCGGCTGGTGATGCTGGTCGGCAACCGCAAGGCGATGGTGATCGCCGTCAACAACAACCGCGTCGCGGTGCGCCACAGCCGCCTCGCCGAGCGGCTCGCCGGCGACGAGGGCGTGCTGATCGAGCCGCTGGACAGCTGACGCCGCGCAACGCAGACGCCGTACGACTCAGTTGGGCAAGGTGCCGACGAACAGGTCGGGGGCGCGGTCGTTGGCGCCGCTGAAGGTCATCCGGGTGCGCGTGGTCTGACCGCTGCGCAGCCGATGGATGAAGATCTCGTAGTCGCAGCTCCAGGCGTCGTGGCAGCCGGTGGTGGCGCCGTAGACCAGCCACCGGTTGTCATTGCTGATCCGCGGCATGTAGGAGTGGCCCCAGTCCTCGTCGGCGTGGGCCAGCTCGGGCTCGTAGGAGGCGCGGGTGTCGAGATCCGACAGCCGCATCCGGTAGACGTCGGGCTTGGTCGGGCAGTCGCCGCAGACGTGGTAGACCTCGTCGCCCGCCGGCGGCGTGCGTGGGGCGCAGCCGGAGCCGAAGAAGTAGACCTTCTCCTTATCGGTGAGGTCGACGATCGCCGCGGCGAAGCTGGCGGTGAAGGTGCCGTTGTCGCCCTTGTGCCCGTAGCGATAGAGGTCGGTGCCGACCACCATGTAGCGCCCGTCGTGGGTGATGCCCCCCGGCTGCATCACGTTCTTCTGGAAGTGGGCGAAGTCCTGCCTGCGGAACATCAGCTCGCTGGCGCCGGTGGCCGGGTCGACGCGGTAGACATCGAGGTTGCCCTTGCTGCAGGCGATGTCGTCCGAGCCACCCTTGATCCAGAACAGCGGCTTGCCGTCGAAAACCTGGCGCTCGTCGCTGCCGTCGGCTCGCATGACGTGGGTCGCCTCGGTGACCGGGTGCATGAACGAGATGTACCTGCCGTCCGGCGACCACATCGGCGCCCGCCCGCCCTCGCTGGTGAGCTGCTGCGGGGCGGAGGCCTGCTCGCCCTCGGGATCGACCTTCATCAGAAACACGTGGCTGGTGTTGCCGTCGAGCCGGGTCGACTCCCAGACCACCCAGGCCTCGCCGGCCGGCACCACCTCCGGCTCGATCGGCGCGTCGACCACCGCGTCGACGACGCCAGCGTCAGGCACTGGCGCCAGCGCATCGACCAGCGCCTGATCGCCGCCAGCGTCCCGTTGGGCAGGGCGGGCGTCGTCGGCCGAGACGCCAGCGCTCGACCCACAGCCGGCACAGAGCACCCACGACACCGCGAGCAGCTTCACTGTCGAACGAACCATCTCTTCGCGGACCATCTCTTCGCGGCGCTCCTCGGTCGACGGGAGGGTAACGTTCTACCTCAAGATCGCGCTCCGCGCTCGTCGCCCGGCGACGATCCGGTCATCGCAGCGCGACCCGCGGATCAAGGTGACCGCCCGACCAGCCTCTCGAGCGCCCCCTTGGGATCGACCGCTGGAGGCACCAGCGGCCTGAACCCGGTGCGCTGGAGCGCCTGCTGGCCGTCGACGCCGAGCAGCTGGCGGACGAAGACCTGTGCGCCGGTCGGGTTCAAGGCCCGCCGCGGGATCGTCAAGCCGTAGGTTATCGCCGCGCCCTCGATCGTCGTCCGCGCCTGGCCGCCGCGCATCCGCACCGCCACCTTCGCCCGGGCGTAGTCGGCGTCCCGGGCGACGTCGCCGAGGCTGTAGCTCGCTGGCAGCTTGACCAGCTTGAGGTTGTGCTCCTCGGCGGTGCTCCGGTAGACGAAGGCGTAGTCGATCGATCGGGTCTGCAGCAGGCGCATCAGCTCGCCCTCGTGGGGCACCAGGTGCTCGGGCGCACAGCGCCGCCGGAGCCGCCCGGCGAGGCCCGCCCACGCCGGGTCCGCCGCCTCGGCCAGCTTCCAGACCAGCAGCGTGCGGTAGCCGATCGGCGCCTGATCGGGATCCACCAGCCCGAGGCGCACGCCCGGGCGCAGCAGCACCTCGCCCCAGTTGTCGGCGGTGATCTGGTCGGTGTGCCGACTGTGCTCCATGTGGGCTATCACCACCGCGTTGGTGGCGAAGCGAGCGGTGAACCGGGCGTGGTCGGGCCGGAGGATGCGGTCGATCACTCGATGGTCGGCGGTCGCCACCACGTCGGCCCGCCGGTGCAGCTCGGCCACCTTGCGCGCCGCGGTCTGCGACCCGCTGATCTCCACCCGCACGTCGAGGTCCGGGCGCTGCCGCTCGACCTGCTCCTCGATCTCGGAGAAGGCGCGGGCGAGGCTCGCCGCGGCAAAGACCACCACCTCCTGGCCCTCGCTCGAGCTCGAGCACCCCTTGCAGCCAGCACCCGCGCCGCAGCAGCCCAAGGCCCCAACGATCGACATCAGCCAACGAACCATCAGACGACAATAGAAGAAGCAAGCGCCGGCGAGAAGCGCAGACCGCGCCCGATCAGTCGCGGCAGGAGGGACGCCGCCGGTGCTTGCGGGCTTTGTAGGCCAGGGCGCGGATCGTGATCCCGAGCACGGCCAGCTTGTGGATCAGCGTTCGGCGGCCGCCCTCCAGACGGGCTCCGAGTCACGAACCGCGCCGAGATCTCATCACTTGCAGGGGCGGCGCCCCGCCATCGACCGGGCAAAGAGTGCCGGTCGGTTCACCGGGCGGCGGCGACATTGGCCAAGGAACTGGCCATTCGTTGCCGGGC
>JAUVBO010000286.1 GCA_030591195.1 Pseudomonadota bacterium | reverse complement strand
GATGGTCCAGCCGCGTCCGCCGGGCGGTGGCGGTCCAGCAAAGGTTCTGGACTTCCTCTGGGTCGGACGGGGCTGCCAAACGCTCGCGGTAGCGCCGGGCCAGCTCCTCGAGAGCAGCCGGCGAGCCCGCCGACAGGGTCAGCACGTGAGGTCGCCGCGAACCGTCCACCGGCCGTGGTGAAGGGGCTGGCGCCTGCCCCAGCACCACGTGGGCGTTGGTCCCGGTCAGCCCAAAAGAGCTGACCCCGGCGATCGCCTCGCCTCGCTCGGCCGGCCACGGCGAGCAGCCGGTCTGAACCCTGACCCCCAGGTCCTCGAACGGGATCTTCGGATTCGGCGCCTCGAAGAACAGGCTGGGGACGAGCTGGTGGTGGCGGAGGCAGAGCACGGTCTTGATCAGACCAGCGAGCCCGGCGGTCGCCTCGGTGTGGCCGATGTTGGTCTTGACCGAGCCCACCCGCACCCGACCCGCGCTCGACGAGCTCGCCCTCGACTGCCTGCCGAAGGCAGCGCCGATGGCCTCGATCTCGACCGGATCACCCACCGGCGTGCCGGTCCCGTGGGCCTCCACGTACTGCACCTGCTCCGGCACGACGCCGGCGTCCTGCTGGGCCGCACCGATGACCGCCCGCTGAGCCGCCGCGCTGGGCGCCATCAAGTCCCCGCTCGACGCGCCGTCCTGGTTCACCGCGCTGCCCAGGATCACCGCGTGGATCGGGTCGCCGCTCTGCAGCGCATCGTCGAGGCGTCTGAGCACCACGACAGCGACACCTTCGCTGCGAACGAAGCCATCGGCCCCCGCGTCGCCGAACCGGCACCGTCCGGTGCGAGACAGCATGCCCGAGCGGGCAAAGGCGATCGTGGTCTCCGGGGAAAGGATCAGGTTGGAGGCACCGACCAGCGCCACCGAGCACTCCCCCCTCCGCAGGCTCTGGCAGGCCAGGTGAACCGCCACCAGCGATGACGAGCGGTCGGTGTCCACCACCATCGAGGGGCCGTCGAGGCCCAGGAAGAAAGCCAGACGACCCGCCGCCGTGCCGGGGCTGCTCCCGGCAACCGCGGTTGCGTCCAGCCCATCACCGACGGACTGCTCGACGAGGCGACGATAGTCCGACTGGATGAGTCCCACGAACACGCCGGTCCGCGTCCCGGCCAGCATGTCGCGCGTCTGACCCGCGTCCTCGACGGCCTCCCAGGCAACTTCGAGCAGCAGGCGATGCTGGGGATCTGTGCAAGCGGCCTCGCGCGGCGACAAGCGGAAGAACGGGGCATCGAACCCGGCAACATCACTTAAGAATCCGCCATGCGCCCCGCCGCCGGTCTGTGCAGCAATCGGCTCCAGCGCCTGCCTGAGGTAAGCACGTTCCGGTGGTATTTCCTGTATCGAACAGGATCCCTGTTGCAGCAGATCCCACAGGTCGGCGACACCGGGAGCGCCGCAAAAGCGACAGCTCATTCCGACGACGGCGACCCGGGGTCCCCCCCTTTGTGCCTTGGCAGTCAAAGATATTGGCTCGGTTGAAAATCGTCCACTTTCAGCAGCTTACCGTCAACCCCAAATGGCAGGCCAGCCAGCGAGACGGAGCCGCCTCAGACCACACGGCGCATGCTGAACACGACAAATTCGAAGAGCCCTCAACAAAGCGTCAAGGGTCTGGACCCCCGAGAGTTTCGCCTCGGACCGGACGGCGCCGACGGCGTGTGCCTCGCCGTACTTGAGCCGGTTGTCTTGAAGGCTCCTGATCTCCATACTGGTCGAGGAGTCCTCTCGCAGGCGCGTCAACCTGAGGTAGGCGGGGTCCGTCGATGAAGCACGCGTTCGCAGCCGCCATCGTCCGCCACCGCTGGTTGGTCATCGCGACCACCCTCGTGGTGACGCTGGCGGCTGGCTACGCCGCGACCAAGTGCCGCTTCAACAACAACATCGCCATGTGGTTCCGGGACGACGACTCGGATCTGATCGTGTATCGCAGATTCGTCGAGCAGTTCGAGTCGGACCGCCTGCTCGTGCTCGGCGTGTTTGCCGACGATATCTTCACGCCCGAGAGCCTGGCGGCGCTCGACCGGATCACCCGGGCCGCCGAGGAGCTCGAGGACGTTCATCGGGTGCGCTCTCTGACCAACGCCCGGGTCTTCAAGGGCGAGGAGGGGACGATCCGCATCGCCCCTCTGGTCAAGAAGCTACCTCGAACGGCGGCCGAGTGCCGGGCGATCCGGGACTGGGCACTCGGCAACCCCCTGCTGCGCGACTCCCTGGTCTCGGCCGACGGAAGGGGCGCAGCGGTGGTGGTCGAGCTGGAGCGTGACGTCCGGCAGGGATCGCGGGAGACCCGGCAGGGCGCGCGCCTGCG
Organism: Pseudomonadota bacterium; assembly: GCA_030591195.1. The sequence goes on along the minus strand of JAUVBO010000286.1, from coordinate 3,119 downwards.
CGACATCGTGCGTCGAGAGAGCAAGGGAAGTGTCAAGGTCGCCGTGGGCGGGGCGCAGCTGATCGATGCCGAGGTCGCCCGCATGAGCCTGCGGGACGTCGTCCGGATCACGCCGCTTTCGGTTGGCCTGATATTCGTCCTGGTCTATCTGCTTTTTCGCCGCGTGACCGTCGCCTTGGTCCCGGTGGCGATCGTGCTTGCCGCGATCACGTGGACCTTCGGCGCGATGGGGGCGCTGGGCATCAAGTTGACCAACCTGACCTCTCCGCTGAACGGTCTGATCGTCGCGGTGGGGGTCGCCGACTCGATCCACGTCATCGCCGAGTACTACCGGCGCCGAGCAGGCGGCGAGGAAGGTCGTCCGGCGGTGATCGCGAGCGTCGCTCACCTGCTGGTGCCCTGCTTCATGACGTCGGTGACCACGATCCTCGGGCTCCTGTCGCTGGGGGTCAGCCACCTCAAGCCGATCAAGGAGTTCGCCGTCTTCAGCAGCGTGGGCGTGGGCTCCGCCTTCCTTCTCAGCGTCACCCTCCTTCCCGCGGTGATGTCGTTCTTCAGATCAACGTCACCGAGGGAGGTCGCGAGGCAGCGCGAGGGACCCATGGCGCGGCTTCTCGACTTCCTGGGCCGGCCCACACGACGGCGCTCGATCGCGACGGTGGCCGTGACCAGCGTCGTCGTGCTTTGCTCGGTGTGGGGCATCAGTCGGCTCCAGATTGGCCGGTTTGGCATTGCGGCCTTCGAGAAGGACCACCCGGTTCGTCTGCAGCACGAGCTCATCGACCGGCGGCTCGGCGGCGCCAAGGCGCTGGAGGTCATCATCACCGCGCCCGAGGACGGGCTCAAGGACCCGACGTTGCTGCGGCGCATCGATGCCTTCGAGCGCTGGGTGGAGCGGCAGCCGCTGGTCGGCAGCGCCCGCTCCGTTGTCGACTGGCTCAAGGAGCTCAACCGCGTGCTCCACGGTGGCCGCGACGCGCACTACAAGCTGCCGGACAGCAGGGAGGCGGTCGCTCAGTACTACCTGCTGTTCGAGGGGGAGGACGACTTCAGCAAGCTCGTTCAGAGGAACTACTCCGTGGGTCGAATCACCGTACGCATCCGGGCGGCCCAACAGGCCGCAGGCGACTTCGAGCTGATGGACAAGGTGAACCACAAGCTCCGCGAGCTCGGCCAGCAGCTGGGCGCAGGTGTGAAGGTCCAACCCACGGGCAGCTTCCGGCTCGGCACCACGGCCACGCGTTACATGCTGGATAGCGTGATCGACAGCCTCCTTCTGGCCCTCGTGGTGATCGGCGCGGTGCTGCCGCTGATGATCCGTTCGCTGCGGCTGACGATCTACGCCATGATCCCCAACGTCGTCCCGATCGCCGTCGGCCTCGGCGCGCTTTACCCGATGGGGATCAGCCTCAACCCCGCGACGATCATGGTCGCCTCGATCGCGCTGGGCCTGGTGGTCGACGACACCGTGCACCTCGCGTTCCGCCTCAAGAAACACTCCAGCGCGGGTGCATCGCTGAACGAGGCGATCTACCACGCGATCCAGGAGGCAGGGCGGCCGATCATTCTCACGAGCCTGATCCTGATCGCGGGATTCATGGTCTGGGTGCTGTCGTCATTCGTCCCGGCGCACGACTTCAGCGTGGCGACCTCCCTGGTGATCCTGCTCGCCTTGGTGGGCGACCTGATGTTGCTTCCCTCGATCCTGGTGCTCCTTCGTCCGAGGCTTGGACCGCGGAGCGCCGAAGCTGCCGAACGCGACTAAGGACCCAACGCTCATGGAAACCAGAATTTTCTACGGCTGGAGGATCGTCGCCGTCGCGGTGGTGCTGATGACGGTGGCCGGGGGAGTCAGCTTCTTCGCCTTTGGCGTGTTCGTCAAGCCACTGGAGCAGGAGTTCGGTTGGAGCCGGACCTTCATCTTGAGTGCAGTCGGCCTGTGGGCGGTCCTTTTCGGCGCCGCAGGAGCGCTGGCCGGTACCCTGATCAACCGAGTCGGTGTCCGGACGATTATCATCGGGGGGCTGCTGTTTGCCTGTTCGGGGCTGGCGCTCTTGGCCACCGCCAAGTCGGGGCCGTCCTACTACGCCTCGACGATCTTGCTCGGTGTCGGCGCAGCCGGCACGACCTTCGTGCCGTGTCAGACCCTGATCGCCAACTGGTTCGATCGCAAGACAGGACGCGCCACCGGCATCATGATGCTCGGTTTCGGCATGGGCGGCGTGATCATGCCGCCGCTGTTCAACTGGCTTGTCGTCCGGCAAGGCTGGCGGCGTGCCGTGTGGGTGGCGGCGGCGTTCCACGCGGCGCTGCTGCCGCTGATCGCGCTGGTGATCAGAACACGGCCGGCGGATCTCGGCCTTCACCCCGACGGCGAGGTAGCCAGCGACAATGCCGCTGCGGACAGCGCGGAGGCCTCCAGTGCCGCGGTCGCGACTGGCAGAACGCTCTGGCTGGTCACGGGGAACAACTTCTTCGCCTCCTATGGGAATATGCTGCTGACGCTCAACCTGATCGCGTTTGCCGGCGACACGGGCCACTCGACCCAGACCGGCGCGAACGCTATCGGGGTGCAGATGGCGGTCTCCATGGGGTTGGGCGTGGTCGTGGGGTGGCTGACGGAGCGCCACAGCCCGAGGGCCCTCGTCGCCGTCGGCGGAGCCCTGAGCGCCTTCGCTGTGGTGTTCCTGCTCGCTATCGGGCGAATGCCGTCCCCTTCAACCGGGCTGTTCTACGGGTACGGTCTGGTCTACGGTCTGGGTCTCGCCTCACGCGTCGCCTACCCGGTGCTGATCAAGCAGTACTTCGGGGCGCGTCAGTTCGGCAAGGTCTTCGGGCTGGCTTCGGCGGCCATGGCCCTCGGGCTGATCATCGCTCCCCCGGCGAGCGCCTTGTTGCACGACCTGTTCAAGAGCTACGAGGTGGCCTTCGTGACCTGCGTGGTCGGCTTCGTCGCGGTGGTGGTGACGATCCTCTTCGCCCGTTCTCCAAACCGGTAGTCCCAGGACTGTGGTCAGCTGCTTTTCTTCGCGTCAGGAGTGTTCTGCCGCGCAAATCGACAGTAGTTGAAGATGAGAAGCAAGGTGACCGGGAAGTGTATCAGCAGGCCGACCTTCATC
>JAUVBO010000330.1 GCA_030591195.1 Pseudomonadota bacterium | reverse complement strand
CCGTCGCGGGAAAAGTCTCCCAGGTGATATGGAGCCAGCGGCGGTTGCCCGAGGGTCAACGGGTCGCGTGGATCGGGGCCGCCGATCAAGCCCAGGGTCGCCGCGGCATCGTCCACGCTGGCCGCGAGCGGCCCCACGTGAGCCAGCGTCCAGCAGAGCGGCGCCGCGCCGTGCTCGGAGACCCGACCGAAGGTCGGCTTGAGCCCGACCACGCCACAGAGCGACGCCGGGATGCGGATCGAGCCGCCGCCGTCAGCCCCGAGGGCCACCGGGCAGAGACCCGCGCCGACGGCCACGCCCGGGCCGCTCGACGAGCCGCCGCAGACCCGGTCGGGGGCGGGGGGGTTGCGGGCCGCGCCGTGGTGCGGGTTGATCCCGGTAACGCCGAGCCCGATCTCCTGCATGTTGGCCTTGCCGAGCAGCAGCGCGCCGGCCCGGCGCAGCCGGGCGACGACCTCGGCGTCCTCGGCCACCTCCGCCTTGCCGTAAAACCGCGTGCCCACGGTGGTCGGGTAGCCCGCCTGATCGAGCTCGTCCTTGACCGCCACCGGCACGCCGTCGAAGGGGCCGAGGGCCTCGCCCCGGGCATGGCGATCGGTGGAGCGATCAGCCTGCTCGAGCAGGTCACGCTCGGACTGGGCGATGAAGGCCCGCAGCGGTGGGTCGCGCCGCTCGGAGCTCCCGAGGGCATCGAGGAAGCGGCGCGCCACCTGCACCGGCGTCGCCCGGCCCTCGCGGTAGGCCGCCGCGTAGTCGCTCACGCCCGCGTAGCGGAACCCTTGCTGTTCAGCGGTCATCGTCAGCGCCTCCGCCGGGAGCAGGGTGCAGGTGCAGCGGGGTGTAGGGCGGCACCTCGGGCGGGATCTTGGCCGCCTGGAGCTGGTCGAGGCCGAGCTGGCGACTGACCACGCCGTAGAGCAGCCCGCCGGTCCCCGGGGTCTCGATCAGGTTCGTCACTAGCCTCAGCGCCCGCCCGGCGAGCCGTGGCGCGGGCTTGGTCTTCTTCCGAGAGTCAGCCATGCGACGATTTAAGCGCCGCCGTCGCCTGGACGCAAGCGGGGGTACCGCGTGACTGCACCGGGGCCGCCGACGTAGGCTCGCAGGTACGGCGGCAGACGGCTAACAGACGGCGATTCACCGCAAGCGAGGATTGGGGACGATGGCAGCGATCGATGCACTGCTCCAAGAGGACCGCGTCTTTGCGCCCGACGAGGCGTTCGCGAGCCAGGCCCGGATCAACGACCGCAAGGTCTACGAGCGAGCCGACGAGGACTACGAGGCCTTCTGGGCCGAGCGGGCGCGGAAGCTGACCTGGAGCAAGCCGTTCACCCAGGTGCTCGACTGGAGACCGCCGGACGCCCGCTGGTTCGCCGACGGCCAGCTCAACGCCAGCGTCAACTGCGTCGACCGTCACGCGGTGGGACCCCGGCGCAACCGCGCCGCGCTGATCTGGGAGGGCGAGCCGGGCGACTCGCGCACGCTGACGTACTTTGACCTCTACCGCGAGGTCAACCGCTTCGCCGGCGCGCTGCGGGCCCTCGGCATCGAGCGCGGCGACCGGGTGGCGATCTACCTGCCGATGATCCCCGAGCTCGCGATCGCGATGCTCGCCTGCGCGCGGATCGGCGCGATCCACAACGTGGTCTTCGCCGGCTTCTCCGCCGAGTCCCTCGCCGAGCGGATCAACGACAACGGCGCCAAGCTGCTGATCACGGCTGATGGGGGTTATCGACGGGGGCAGATCCTGCGGCTGAAGCGGATCGCCGACGAGGCGCTCGCGCACACTCCCTGCGTCGAGAACGTAGTGATCGTCAAGCGCGGCGACTTCCAGATCCACGTCGAGGAGGGGCGCGACCACTGGTACCACCGGCTGATGGCCGACGCGCCGCGGCGGACCGAGCCCGAGGCGATGAACGCCGAGGACGTGCTGTTCACGCTCTATACCTCCGGCTCCACCGGGCCGCCGAAGGGCATCACCCACAGCACCGGCGGCTACCTCGTCGGCGCCCTGAGCACCACCGAGTGGGTCTTCGACCTACAAGAGGACGACGTCTACTGGTGCACCGCCGACATCGGCTGGATCACCGGCCACAGCTACATCGTCTACGGCCCTCTAGCAGCCGGGACCACCGTGGTGATGTACGAGGGCTCGCCCGACTGGCCCGAGCGCGACCGCTGCTGGGAGATCATCGAGAAGCACGGCGTGACCAAGTTCTACACCGCGCCGACGGCGATCCGGACCTTCATGCGCTGGGGCCGCAGGCACCTGGACCAGCACGACCTCTCGTCGCTGCGACTGCTCGGCACCGTCGGCGAGCCGATCAACCCGGAGGCCTGGATCTGGTATCGCGACGCGGTGGGTGGCAACCGCTGCCCGGTGGTCGACTCCTGGTGGCAGACCGAGACCGGCTCGATGATGATCTCCCCCTTGCCGGGCATCACGACCTGCAAGCCGGGCTCGGCCACCGTGCCGCTGCCGGGCATCGCCGCCGACGTCGTCGACGCCGAGGGCAACAGCGTCAAGGAGGGCGGCGGCCTGCTGGTGCTGCGCCGGCCCTGGCCCTCGATGCTGCGGACGATCTGGGGCGACCACCAGCGCTACATCGAGACCTACTGGTCGCGCTTCGGTCCCGAGACCTACTTCACCGGCGACGGCGCCAAGCGCGACGCCGACGGCAACATCTGGATCCTCGGCCGGGTCGACGACGTGATCAACGTCGCCGGACACCGGCTGGGCACGATGGAGGTCGAGAGCGCGCTGGCCTCCCACGACGAGGTCGTCGAGGCGGCCTGCGTCGGGGTCACCGACCCGATCAAGGGCCAGGCGATCGCGGCCTTCGTCACCGTCAAGGAGAGCGTCGAGCTGCACGCCGACCTCGCCGACGAGCTGCGCGAGCACGTCTCGGAGAAGATCGGCGCCATCGCCCGACCGCGAAACCTGATCTTCACCGCTGCGTTGCCAAAGACCCGCTCGGGCAAGATCATGCGCCGGCTGCTGCGCGACATCGCCGAGGGACGGGCGCTCGGCGACACCACCACGCTCGCCGACCCGGCGGTGATCGAGCGGCTCAAGGCGCAGTACAACGAGGAGTAGCTAGTTTTTCGGTGGCTTGGGCGGCTTGACGGGATCGACGGCGCACTTGTCGCCGTCGCAGGCGCCGACGCACTCGCAGTCGTCCTTGCGGTCGCAGTCGACGTAGCTCGTGGGACAGGGCACGCACTTGCCGCCGACACACTGCACGGTCTTGTCCTCGTCGCACATCAAGGGGTCGCCGGGTGTGCAGCTGACATTGGTCAGGTCAGCCTTGGGAGCCAGGTCCCAGGGCAAGACGTTGCCGTCCCCGATCGGCACGGCCGCGTCATTGGCCGGCGGCGACCCATCCGCAGGGTCTGCTCCCTGCTCCACGCTGCCATCGGGCGCTGGGTCGCTGCTACCGCAGGCAAGAGAGAGAACGAGGAGCGCGAGCGCCCCCAGGATCGAGAGGCGTGCCATATCTGTATTCCCGTAGGCTTGGGTTGGTATGGATGATTCTAACGGATCCTGGTGGCTACGGACACTTCCTGGTGGCTACGGACACTCGCCCGGGATCACCGGCAGCTTGTTCTGGCCGAGCTTGCTCGGCGAGGCATGCAAGCCGGTAATGTAGACCGCGCCCGGGCCACCGTCACCGAAGGCGCTCCAGTTGATCCAGGCCTCGTACCAGAGCTCGAAGATCCACTTGGGATAGGTCGCGTTCGGCGTGAAGTTGACGTCGGTCTCGGGCGAGTCCTCGAACAGGTGATAGCCGTGGCCGTTGAAGTTGACCGCCAGCGAGGTCTGGGTCGCGATCACGTCCGCCTCATCACCCATGATCATCTTGCCGTCGCCGCCGCTGACCCCCAACGTCCCGTAGCCCGACGGCGCCTCCGATGACTCGGAGATGTAGTCGAGCGCCATGTGGAACAGCAGGTTGCCCTTGTTGTCGGGGACGAAGATCTCGGCCTTGTCGCTCTCGAGCAGATCCTTGAAGCTGTGGCCCCCGCCGATCTCGGCGCCGCCGCTGTAGCCGATCGACCAGTTGCCATAGGTGTTGTCGACGAAGGCCTTGCTCAGCGTCAGCTTGACGTGAAGCGCCGGCACGCCGTTGTAGAGCACCTTCTCGCCGATCAGCTTGGCCCACCAGCCCTCGGGCGGCGTGGGCAGACCCTCGACGCTCGGATCGGCCTGGTAACAGATGTACGTGCCACCGCCCGTGGGTGCGGGGCCGGGGCCCGGCGGCGGGGGCGGCGGGGGCTCGGGCGGCGGTGGTGGTGGCTCCGAGCCGGTGCACTCGACCGAGAAGTCATCGGGGGAGAAGGAGCAGTCGTAGGCGCCGCCGCCCAGAGGCGCGGGCATCTCTTTTTCACAGGTGGTCGAGACGTCGTCGCTGGTGCAGCCCCAGCCGCCGCCGCCGTCAACGCCCGGCTGGTCGGTGGTGCAGACGATCTTGCCGTCTTGCTCGCGACACTCCCAGGTGCCATCGCCCGCGGGGACGTGCTGCTGGCCGCTGGCGCACTTGACGTCGCCGTTGGGCAGCGCATCGCAGTCCCACATCTCGCTCTGGCGACCGCAGACCACCTGGGTGTCGGGATCGCCAACGCAGACGATGGGATCATCCGCACCGCCGGGCAGCAGGCCGCCGCCGTCGGATCCAGGCTGGCCGTCACCGCTGCCACCGCCACCATCCACCCCGAACGGGTTGTTGCCGGAGCAGGCTGCGAACACCAGCCCGCAGGCGAGCACGAGTCCCACCTTGCGCATTCGGTCCCCCTTTTTTGTATGGGTCGTAACCATTATGGCAGCTTTCGTATCGGGATGCACCCACGATACAATACAAGGATCGGGCCATGACCGCCAATCGAACTGAGACAGATTGTCTTTTTAGATTCAAGCCATTACATGAAGCCCATAGATATTGTCGGCAACTGACATGGGCAGCGATGATCTCAGATGAGCGAGATTTTGCTCACCAAGAGGCATACCAGAGCGCAAGTTCTTGCAGCGTCGTCCGGTTGTGAGACCCTATTGACCTGACCATCGAGGCCACAACCGATCCCAAGGGCTGGGTCGAGCTCACCGCCCACGCCGGCAAGGCGCTGCGGCAAGACCTGGCTGCCAGTGACAAGCCGGGCGTGCGGCTGCTGCTGCGCGGGTTCGACTGACGCGGCCCACGGCTCGAACTGGCTCTG
>JAUVBO010000628.1 GCA_030591195.1 Pseudomonadota bacterium | reverse complement strand
GTTGCGCCAGAGCGCCACGTCGCCAGCACGGGCCCGGCGGGCGATCGACATCCCCGGGATCCGCGGCAGCCGCGCCGGCAGGATCGCGTAGTCCACCCCGTAGAGCGACATCACCCGCTGGCCCCGCTGCAGGCCGGCGTACCAGACGTCCTTGAACCGCTGCAGGTGTCCCACCTCGTAGCCCGGGACGTAGGCCAGGCCGAACCGCGCGCCGCTGTTGTGCACGCCAGCCTCGATGCGCTGGCGCACCACGCTGACCACGTCGGGTGACGACGGCTGCCGGGCGATGTCGTTGGGCCAGTAGAGCCTCGGGCGAGGCTTGCCCGCTCCGGTCCGATCCAGGGCCGGCTGGAGCATCCGCGGGGCCTCGCGCAGGGCGTCGCGCTCGATCAGCGGCAGCATCGCCCAGCTGCGGGTGACAGCCACCGCGAGCAGCAGGGCGAGCGCGAGGTGCCCGGAGAGCGGCCCGAAGCGCTCGTGGCGCCGCAGCGCCAGGGCCAGGGCCAGGCCCACCAGCGCGGCCAGCGTGGCGTAGCCGCCGTCGGTGACCAGCGCGAGCGTCTCGCCAGGATCGAGCAGCGGGGCATCCTTGGCCCAGCTCGCGAGCCAGCCCGGACCAGCGGTGGCGAGCAGGACGAGGCCGGCGAGCAGCAGGCCAGCGCCGCCGATAGCCGCGATCAACAGCCGGCGCCCCTCTTCGCGGGCGTGCTCGAAGAGGCGACTGAAGCCCACCCCGGCGAGCGCGATCCAGACCATCATCGCCCCGGCGATGTGCTTCTCCGGGTAGCGGATCGCGCGCTCGGGCAGAAAGACCCAGCGGTAGGCGTCGTAGAGCGGCGTGTAGTGGCCGAGGGCCAGCACGACGAAGAGCAGCGACCAGAGCGCCAGCCACCTCGCGGGACGCGCGCGCATGATCCCCGCGGCTGTCAGCAGCAGCAGCGCAGCGCCGAGGTGCAGGCTCAGCGCCCATCCCGGACCGATCCCGGGCTGCCCGGCGCTGGCGTCCGCCACGATGTGAGCCAGCGAGGTGCGGGCGAGCAAGGGGATGCCGAGGGCCTGGGGCCAGATCCACTCCACCGCGCGCAGGGGGTGCATCGACCAGGCGTGGCCCTCGAGGGTCGGGATGCCACCCGCCCGGGTGCTCTCGCCGAGCAGGTGCAACGCCGGCACCACCAGCACCGCGGCGAGCAGCAGGCTCCCGCCGAGGGCCGCGCTCGCCTTGCCCAGCGCGCCGAGCCGCGCACCCTGGGGCGCGCGAGCGAGCACCGTGCCGAGCACCAGCAACCCCGAGGTGATGACGAACGCCGGATCGCCGGAGCAGATCTGGCCGGCGAGCACCGCGGCGAGCAGCAAAGCAGCGCGGGTCCTGGGTCGCCCGGGATCCGCCAGGGCGAGCCGGTCCGCGGCCCAGGCGGCCCACGGGATCCAGCTCAGGGTCAGCAGCGGCGTCAGGTGCATCACGTTGGACGTCATCAGCCCCGACGTCACCAGCGCCCCGCCAGCGAGCGCCGAGCCGAGCCGACCGGCGCCGAGGCGCCGCGACCAGAGCCCCATCCCGAGGCCGGCGAACAGCAGGTGCAGGACCAGCAGCAGGTCGGCGGCGTACAGCGGCGGCAGCGCGCCGACGATCCAGGCCGGTGGGTAGAGCGCGCCGTGGGCCGGGTTGGCGGCGTAGGGAATGCCGAGGCCGACGCCGTCCCACCAGCGCGGCAGCCGCCCCTGCCGCAGGGAGTGGGCGAGGTAGTCACGAGACGGCTGGGACATCGTCAGGTGGCTGCGCCCGACAAAGGTCCGGTCGAGAAACAGCGGCCCGAAGTAGGTCAGCGCCAGCAGCGCCACCAGCACGCCCGCCACCAGCGGCAGGCTCGAGCGCGCGGTGACGGCGGCCGTCGAATCGTCGGGGATTGGGGCCTGCATGCCCGGCTCAGCGCTGGCGCTCGCGGCGCACGTTGATCGTCGGGTCGCCGAGGTATTTCTTGCGGCGCGGCCCCGGGTCGAGCGAGGGACGGGAGTTGGGGCTGAGCCGCAGCAGCACCGGTTTCTCGCCGACCCAGAGGAACGACCAGCCGCTGCGGTCGCCGAAGTTGCGCTGCCAGTAGCGGATCGCCCGGGCGAACGACTCGATCTTCTGCTGCTGGTAGTTCGGCGGCGGGGCTTCGCCGAAGGCCGGCTCCTTCGGCCCGATCGGGCGAATGAAGATCACGTCCTCGTCGAGCGTCGGCTTCGGGTTCGGCGGGAAGTAGGACCACGAGGTCAGCGGCGGGACCATGAAGTTGGCAAACACCAGCGCCTTCTTCGCGCCCTTTGCCGCGAGCAGCCGGTATGACGTGTTCCACAGCTCGCACGAGCGGTGGATGTTCTTCAGCTGGACCACCAGGAAGGTGCAGCCAGCAACGAGGAAGCTCGCGACGACGAACGAGACCACCCAGCGCTTGCCGGCGAGGCCGACGCGGCAGAGCAGCTCCTTGGCCCGCAGCATCCCGCTGGCCGACATCAGCGCCAGCAGCGGGACGATCTCGGTGACGTAGATCGGCCCGGTGGTGGCGACCACCGTCTTCGGCACGAAGATCCGGTAGCCATACTCGGCGACGATCAGCGCGAGGAACAGGCCGAGGCCGGGGCGGCGACGGACCAGCGGCACGAAGAGCAGCGACAGCGGCCAGCCGAAGAGCCAGAAGTTCTGCCGCAGCAGCGCCGCGCCGAACGAGGCGGCCATCCGCCCCTCGGTGTTGCTGACCTGGCCAGCGAGGTTGGCGTCGAGCACGTGGTAACCGCTGCGCATCACGTCGCCCGACTGCTGCTGGTTGACCCAGAGAAACAGCGCGCCGATCAGCATCACCGGCACCGCCGCCACGGCGAGCAGCTCGAGCTTGCGGCTCCACTGCTCGCGCCACTCGCCCCACGGGGCGGAGAAGACGAACCACAGGCCGGCCATCGCCAGGAACGGCCCGCCCGGCAGCGGCCGGATCAGGATGCCAAAGCCCCACGCGAGGCCACCGACGAAGGCGTAGCGGATGCGTGGCTGCTCGCGCAGGGCGAGCATCGCCCAGACCCCGAGCATCATCATCAGGGTGCTCGCCGGCTGGGACAGCTGGGTCGCCCCGGTCATGACGAAGTGGGGCGAGAGCATCAGCAGGGCCGTGCCGAGCGCGGCCTCGAGCTCGGAGAAGACCCGGCGGCCGACGAGAAACGTCACCACCAGCGTCGCCGCCGTCAGCAGCGGCGTCACCAGGTAGCGCAGGTTGAGCGCCTCACCGAGGGCCAGCAGCAGCGGGTGACCGATCGGGTACTTGCCGAACCAGCCGGTGCTGTTGAGGATGATGAACTGGTTGCGGAAGAACTCCGGCGCCTCGGGCGTCGGGTTGACCAGCCGGCCCTGCAGCAGCGTCTGGGTGATGAAAACATACGTCGACTCGTCGTCGGCGATGAAGGCGTCGAGCATGATCCAGAAGCGCACGGCCAGAGCGCCGGCGAGCACCGCCAGCGCCGCCCCGCCGACGAACCACCACTTCTTCGCGAAGACCCAGCGCACCCCCCGCTCGAGCCGCTCGGGCATCGACGTCGCCAACAGCCCCGCCGTCGCGAACCCCACCGCCCCGAGGCCGAACAGCAGGTACCAGCAGAACATCATCAGCTCGCCGGCCGGGACGTTGAAAAAGCCCCAACCGTAGATCAGCTTGTGATCGCCGTGGAGGATCCCCGCGTC
>JAUVBO010000381.1 GCA_030591195.1 Pseudomonadota bacterium | reverse complement strand
CGGTGCAGGGATCCTCCCGGGGCGCGTTGACGAACGGGTTGATCGCGAAGTAGAGCCAGCTGCTGGTCAGCTGCACGATGATGTTGAAGTTGCTCGAATCGCCACGGAACCCCGTGTGCCAGGTGCTGGTGACGGTGTCATGCTCATACTTCCACCCATAGGTCTCGAAGTAGCGGTGGATCGTGTCGGGGTGGGCGGGCATGCAGGTAACCTCCAGGGTCCGCAGCTATACACCGGCCAGCGTCGGCGATCAAACCATCGCCGGAGAGATAAGGCCGCCCGCGACAACGACGCCTCGCCGGGAGCCCGCTGACCAACCTGCCCGGAGCCCGGCGCGGCTCGGCCTTGATCGGCACGGTCGGATGCTGCGATGATGGCCGCGACGGACGAGCAACCCACCAGAAAAAGAGGCAGTAATGGCAGCGTATGCCCTATTCAACCCCACCGAGACCCACCAGGCCCTGCGCGACACGGTGCACCAGTTCGGCGTCAACGAGGTCGAGCCCCAGGCGTCCGAGCATGACGAGGACGAGCGGTTCAACGAGAAGCTCTTCCGGCGGCTGGGCAGCGAGCTCAACCTGTTCGGGATCACGGTCTCGGAGGAGCACGGCGGGGTGGGCCTCGACGCGGTGGCGACCACTATCGTCTGCGAGGAGCTGAGCCGCTTCGACGCTGCCCTCGGGCTCTCGTACCTGGCCCACGAGGTATTGTTCGTCAACAACTTCTTCCACTGCGCTAGCGACGAGCAGCGCGCCCGCTACTTGCCCGGCGTGATCGACGGATCGGTGATCGCCGGCTTGGCGATGACCGAGCCGGAGGCGGGCACCGACGTGCTGGGGATGAAGACCACCGCCGAGCGCAAGGGTGACCGCTTCATCCTCAACGGCACCAAGCAGTTCATCACCAATGGCGGCCCGGGAGACCTGTTCCTGATCTACGCCCGGTGCCGGCCCGAGAGCCGGGCGATCAGCGCCTTCGTCGTCGAGTCGAGCAGCCCCGGGTTCTCGGTCGGCAAGAAGGAAAAGAAGATGGGCATGCGCGCCTCGCCGACGACCCAGCTCGTCTTCGAGGACTGCGAGGTCCCTGCGGAGAACCTGCTCGGCGCCGAGGACGGTGCGCTGGTGCACATGATGCGCAACCTCGAGATCGAGCGGGTGGCCCTCGCCGCCCAGTCGGTGGGCATCGCCCTGCGCTGCGTCGACGAGATGTGCCGCTACTCGATCGCCGAGCGCAAGGCGTTCGGCAAGCCGCTGATCAGCTTCGGCCAGGTGCAAAAGATGGTCGCCGATTCCTACGCCGAGACTCAGGCCGCGCGCACGCTGGTCTATCACGTGGCGGGCGCCATCGACCCCAACGTCCGCCGAAGCATCGACGCCTCGGCCGCCAAGCTGATCGTGCCGCTGATCGGTGAGCGGGTCGCCCGCAACGCGATCCAGGTCCTCGGCGGCTACGGCTACACCCGCGACTACCCCGTCGAGCGCATGCTGCGAGACGCGATCCTGCTCTCGATCGGCGGCGGCACGGTCGAGGCGATGGAGAAGAACATCGCGAGCGACCTCTCCAGGCTCTACCGCGACTGACCGGCCTGCGCCCTGAGAGACGCACTCGGAACCGCGCCGCGCGTTGACACGATGCGGCATGGGCGCCAAACTCCCGTCAATGCTGCCATCGAGTGACCGCGAGACGCTATCTCGCGAGCTGCGATCGCTGTTCGGCGACCGCGTCTCTCAGGGTGAGGCCGACCGCCTGATCTATTCCCGTGACCTCTGGCCCCGGGCCCTGCTCGCCGTACGCGACAACCTCCCGTCGGTCTCGCCGCCCGACTTCATCGTCTGGCCCGAGTCAGCGGACGAGCTGTCCGAGCTGGCCAAGCTCGCCGCTCGGCGCCAGCTCCCGCTGACGCCCTACGGCGGCGGATCCGGCGTCTGCGGCGGGGCCATGGCCCGGGCCGGCGGGGTGATCGTCGACCTCAAGCGGATGTGCCGCGTGATCGAGATCTCCACTCTCGACCACCTCGGTCGGTTCCAGGCCGGCATCAACGGGCAGGTGCTCGAGGACGAGCTCAACCTGCGCGGCCTGACCCTCGGCCACTTCCCCTCCTCGATCTGCTGCTCGACCCTCGGCGGCTGGCTCGCTGCCCGCTCCGCCGGACAGCTCTCGTCGCGCTACGGGAAGATCGAGGACATGGTCGAGTCGCTGCAGGTCGTGCTGGGCGATGGCACGGTGATCGAGCTCGGCGCCGCCGATCAGCACGGACTCGGCTCGGCGATCGTTGGCAGCGAGGGCACCCTCGGCTTCATCACCGAGGCAACGATGCGGGTCAACCCGCTGCCAGAGTACCGCATCTTCCGCGCCTACCAGCTGCCGCGGCTGCCGGCCGGCCACGAGGCGATGCGGCGGGTGATGCAGCGCGGGCTGCGCCCGGCGGTGATGCGACTCTACGACGAGATGGATACGCTGCTCGCCCGCCCCGCGCCCGAGCGTGAGACCCGCGGCCGGATCGCCGAGCAGCTCAGCGGGCTGACGACCGAGCTCAAGCGCTCGTTGATGCGGGTCGCGCTCGGCCGCGCCGGCGCGCTGTCCCGGGTCGCCGAGGCGGTGCTGCCACGGGTGTCTGCAGGCTGCTTGCTGATCCTCGGCTTCGAGGGGGAGCCGGCGCCGGTCGACGCCGAGGCCGCCCTGGCGCACGCCGAGGTGACAGCCGCCGGCGGCGCAGACCTCGGCGAGGAACCTGGACTTCACTGGTACCAGAACCGCTACGCAGTCTCTTACAAGATGAGCCCGATCTACTGCTCGGGCAGCTTCGTCGACACCATGGAGGTCGCGACCACCTGGGACCGGCTCGCCGACCTGTACCGCACCGTGCGCTCAGCCCTCGGCCGGGCCGCCGTGGTCTTGGCCCACTTCTCCCACGCCTACCCCGAAGGCTGCTCGATCTACTTCACCTTCGCCGCCGCCGCCGAGGACCGCGCCCGGTCCGAGGCGCTCTACGACGAGATCTGGCGCCAGGGACTCTCGGCGGTGCTGCGAGCGGGCGGCACGATCAGCCACCACCACGGCGTCGGCCAGAGCAAGGCCGAGTTCATGTCCCGCGAGCTCGGCGGATCGATGGAGACCCACCGCCAGATCAAGAGCGTGCTCGATCCGGCGAACATCATGAACCCCGGCAAGATGGGGCTTTGATCCGATGACCAGCGACGAGATCGTGACACACCTGGCCGAGATCGTCGGCTCGACCCACCTCAGCGGCGTCGACGCCGATCTGGAGGTCTACGGCAACCTCGAACCAGAGCTGGTAGTCTGGCCGGCGGCGGCGCGCGAGGTGGCCCAGGTGCTCCAGGCCTGCGCCCAGGCCAGCGCCAAGGTCGGCGTGGTGGGCGGACGGACGCGCGCCCGTGACTGGGCCACTCGAGCACTGGTGGCGCTCAACACGCGGCGGATGGCGGACATCCTCGACATCGACGAGACCTCCCTCACCGTCCATGCCCAGGCCGGCATCCGCCTGCGGCACCTCGAGGACGCCCTGCGACGCCAGGGACTGACCCTCGGCTACTTCCGGGCCGGTCGCCAGCAGGGGTCGACCCTCGGTGGCGCGCTCGCGACCCCCCTGGGCTTCACCCACTCACCGCTTCATGGCCGGCTGGTAGACAACTGCATCGCGGTGAGTGTGGCCTGTCTCGACGGCAAGGTGCTCCACACCCCGGTGGTCCCGCGGAGCGCCACCGGCCCCGACATCAAGTGGCTTCACCTCGGCGCCGGCGGCCGGCTCGGGGTCATCACCGCTGCGGTGCTCCGGGCCCACCGGCTGCCGGAGGCCGAGCTGCCGGTGGTGCATCTCTACGACAATCTCCCGCGCGCGCTGGCGGCGGCTCGGCGGATCCTCGCCCGGGCCGTGCGACCCGCGCGACTGGAGGTGCTCAACGAGGCGCGGGCGATGGCGGAGGTCGGCGACCGCGGCTTCCCGATGCCCGCGCTGTGCGTCTCGCTGCTCGCCGGCGCTGGACCGCTGGTCGACGCCCAGGCCCAGGTGCTCGGCGAGGTGGTCCGCGAGTTCGACGGCAGCGAGCTGCCCCAGCAGCTCGCCGACACCTGGTGGCAGGAGCAGCTGCGCCACGACGAAGCGCCCACCGCGGAGCTCGACGCTGCCGCGGACGACACGCTGCCAGATCGATCGTTGCGCGGCTACCGTGTACGGTACTCGAGCGTGAGCTCGACGCTCGCCGCGCTCGAGCGGATGCTCGGTGACCAACCCCTCGCCGCCACGCCGGTCTGGATCGACAACCTCTCGCTCCACGGCGGCGTGCTCTGGCTCGAGGACCCGGCTGGAGCGACAACCACGGCCGAGGGGCTCGACGAGCTCGAGGCAGCACCCCCGCCGCTGGTCGAACGCCTGCGGTCCGTGGTCGATCCGGGGGGGATCCTCGTGGCGGGGACCCTCGTGAAGATGGGACGCCGGCCCGCCGACCGCTCGAGCCGAGGAGAGCCGTCGTGACCCCAAGCAAGAGCCGCCTCCTCGCGGATCACGTTGACGCCCTCGAGCTCTGCACCTACTGCCCGAAGCTCTGTCGTCACGCCTGCCCGGTGGCCAACGCCACCGGCCGCGAGACGTTCACGCCTCAATCGAAGATGCAGCTGCTCAACATGCTGCGCCGCGAGGCGATCCCCTGGCACGGCGACCACACCGACTCGGCAAGAGAAAGCGTGTAGTAGATCTACTCTTTGGATGAATTTCCTCCATGAGCTGTTCAGCTGTTGGTTGACGATAGGATTGGGTGGGTAGTCGAACAGGGGCAGCTGCTCTCCTTCTTCATCTCTGCGTCGTTGATAGGTTTTATGCCATTCGCGGTTGTTGTTGATTCGG
>JAUVBO010000828.1 GCA_030591195.1 Pseudomonadota bacterium | reverse complement strand
GCTCGCAACCGTCGCGTGGCGTTCAAGATCACCAGCCGCTAGCACGCTGCAAGGAGAAGATCGGATGTACCGGACCGTACCAGCTCAGCTCCTGCCCCTTCTTCTGGTGGTCGTCGTCGCGGCATGCAGCAGCGACGATGGTGACGGCAACGACGGTGGCGGCGTCACGGAGGGTGGCGTGACCCAGCCTGATGGCGGCGCGACGGACCAGGCCGCGGCGGACCAGACCACCGTCGAACCGGATCAGGGCGTCGTCGATCCGAAAGAGTTTGGCCGCCCGTGCGTGGTCAACACCGATCCCTGCACGGAGCCCTACATCTGCGTCCAGGTGGTCTTTGGCGGCGGCGGATTCTGTTCCAAGGAGTGCACCAACCAAGGTGTGCCCTGCAACGGCGCCCCGACGGGCACGGTGGCCTACTGCATCATCAAGGATCCGACTACCGAGAAGCTCTCCTGTGCCTTCATCTGCGCTCACCCGCAGCTGGGCAACCAGAAGTGCCCGACCGGGCTCAAGTGTTCTGAGACGGACTCGGGCGGCGGAATGAAGATCTGCGAGCCGGAGTAGCGTTCCCGCGCCCTACGGCATGCAGAACGCGACGCCGTCCTCGTTTTCCTGGCCGCAACGCAGCGTTCCGGGACAAGACCAGGTCCCCTCAGGCTGGGGGCTCTTGCAGAGGTAGACGCAGTAGGACTGGCCAGGGCCGGCGTCGGTATCGGGGGCCTTGAGGTAGCAACTCGACCACTGCCCGTTTGGCACGCCGTAGCACTCCGGTCCTCCGCCCTGGGCGTTGCAGGTCCGGGTGCAAAACCCCATCCCTTCCTTGGATCCTTCGACGCCGATGCAGATCAGCGGGACGTCCTCTGGGTCCTTGTCACAGGGGGATCCGAGCTTGCAGGCGCGACCAAACGGCTCGTCGGCCGGCGCGTCGACTTCGGCGCCGCCATCGGTAGCGTCGCTCGCACCGGCGTCATTGTTGCCGTTGTTGCTGTCGCTGCTGCTGCAGGCCCCCAAGGTCAGGCTCAGCGGGCAAAGCAGGAAAACAAACCAGAGACCTTTGCGTAGGTGGAGCTGCATCGCGCCCTTACTCCCTGTCAGCGGCGTTGTCGCCCGTATTGCTAGCAGAAAACCCCCGCAGACGGAACTCGCTTGTGATGTTGGTGAGTTCTTTGCTGCCCTGGATCCCACATGATAGCTTGACCAGGTGTTAGGTCCACGAGCTCTCGTCGCTCCCTTCAGCCTCCGCGGCGTCCGCGGGGGGTGTTCGGGAGTCAGGCTCGCCGTCACCGTCGGCTTGGTGCTGGCGGTCGTTGGCGGAACGGCGGCCTCCTATCTGCGGTCGCTCGCGGTCGGCAGACTGATACCCGGGCTGCAGCTCCAGTCTCGGGCGGTCGGCTCGGTGGATCACGACGATCTCCCCAACCGGGTCGCCCGGATAGCCCGGGAGCACCTCGACCAGCCGATCCTGCTCGAGGTGGGCCAGCATCGGCTCGCGGTCAGCCGCCGAAAGCTCGGCGCCAGGATCGCGGTCGATGAGACCATCCAGCGGCTCGAGCGCCTCGGCAAGAGTGGCTACCTCTGGACCGACCTGGTCCATCGGCTCCGCGCCCGCCAAGGCAAGCTCGACGTGCCCCTCGCGGCGACGCTAGACCGTCAGATCGCCCTCGCCTACTTGGCCCGGCTCAAGTCGACCATCGACCGCGCGGCCGTCGCCCCCCGGCTCGACCTGGAAGCCGGCAAGGTGCTCTCCGCGAGCGAGGGCTACCGGCTGAGGATGCACGACGCGCTCGCCGCGGCGGAGGTTGCCATTCGCCAGGGCGCCATCGCCTTCGATCTGCCGGTGGCCGTGGTCAAGCTGAAGGGACGCAGCAAGCTCGCTGGCCTGGTGGTCCGCCACGTGCTGGGCGAGTTCGAGACCGTCTTCAGCCTGGCCGACAAGGACCACGATCGGGCGTTCAACCTCAAGGTCGGCGCCGCCAAGCTCGACGGCACGATCATCGGCCCGAAGCAGCAGATGTCGTTCAACAAGACCGTCGGCCCGCGAACCCGTGCGGAGGGCTACCGGACGGCGACGGTGATCAGCCAGGGCGAGCTGGTCGATGGCATGGCAGGCGGCGCCTGTCAGCTCTCGAGCACGCTCTTCGCCGCCGCATTCTTCGCCGGCCTCGATCTGCTCAGCTCCCGGCCTCACACCATGCCCAGCTCGTACATCAAGATGGGTCTCGACGCCGCCGTGGCCTACCCGACCACCGATCTGGTGATCCGCAACCCCTACCCGTTCCCGGTCGCGCTGCACTACCGGGTCAGCCGCGGGCGGGTCAAGGTGCAGGTCCGGGGGCAGAGGCGGCCTTGGCGGAAGGTAACCTTCCGCCGCACGCTCAAGGAGAAGACCCCGTTCAAGGAGATCATCCGCGACGATCCGAGCCTGCCTCGGGGCGCGAGGGTGGTGGCTCAGAGTGGCGTCCTTGGCTTCACCTTCGAGCGAGAGCGGCTGTTTTTCGGCGCTCGGACCTCCCCCGAGCGAAGCGAGAAGCGAACGATCCGCTACCCTTCAACGACGCGCATCGTCCGGCGCGGGACGGGCACGCCCGACCCAGCCTGGAAACCACCGCCCTCGCGGCCAGGTTTCAGGGGCGTTCCGGAGTCCTACACCCTGACCCACTGACCGACTGGCGCAGCGGGCACTGGCCACCAGTCCTTGACACCCCGTCGGAGAAGCCGAA
The DNA here is from genome assembly GCA_030591195.1 of Pseudomonadota bacterium. Next base: position 359 of record JAUVBO010000828.1, on the reverse strand, counting down.
GAATCGCTCTTCGCAGGCGTGGGGACGCATGACCTGGACGCCAGCGCAACTAGGTAGAGATCCGATTGTCAGGCCACTTCCTCGTCACCCTAGGTCTCGTCGAGCCGGCGGACCTGCAGCAGGCTCAGGCTGAACGCTCCCGCCACGGTGGGACCCTCGTCCAGCACCTGGTCCGGCTTGGCGGGATCGACGAGGGGGCGCTGGCGCGTGCGCTCTCGCGGCGGTACGCCGTCGCGCTGCTCGCGCCGGACGAAGTCCAGCGGATCCCCGAGCGGGTGATCGCGCGGCTGACCGCTGAGATCGCTGTGGAGCATCGCGCGGTGCCCGTGCGCATCGAGGGCGACCAGCTGGTGGTGGTG
>JAUVBO010000775.1 GCA_030591195.1 Pseudomonadota bacterium | reverse complement strand
GGATCGATGGTCAAGCGCGGCGATCGGGGCGATTCGACCCGGATCATGACTCAGGTCATGGCCGGGCGGCAGTCGAGCCAGCTGGTGCGCCACAAGATCCGCCTCGAGGCCTTCGTCGGCGTCGACGCGGGCAAGGCGGTGGTCGGCGAGGGCAAGCTGTTGCAGGTCGGCACCCAGGCCGGCACCACGCTGCAGCTCAACGACGACGCCGTGTCGCGGATCCACCTCGAGATTGGTAGCGACAAGGACGGCGTGCGGATCAAGGACCTCGGCTCGACCAACGGCAGCTGGCTGGTGGGCGGCATCCGCGTGCACGACGCGATCGTGCCCTCCGGGACGGTGGTGGGGGTGGGCAAGACGCAGGTCCGGATCCTCCGGCTCGACGAGAAGGTCGAAGAATCGCTGAGCGCGCGACCCGGCTTCGGCTCGTTGATCGGCCAGAGCCCCGCGATGCGCGCGATCTTCGCGCTGCTGGACACCGTGGCCCGTACCGACGAGACGGTGCTGATCGTCGGCGAGACAGGCACCGGCAAGGACGTCTGCGCCCACTCGATCGTCAGCGCCAGCAAGCGATCCGCCAAGCCGCTGGTGGTGGTGGACTGTGGCGCCATCCCGCCCAACCTGCTCGAGAGCGAGCTGTTCGGCCACGTCCGGGGGGCCTTCACCGGGGCGGTGGGCGATCACCAGGGCGCCTTCGAGCGGGCCAACGGCGGTACGGTCTTCCTCGACGAGGTCGGCGAGCTGCCGCTCGAGCTGCAGACCCGGCTGCTGCGCGCGGTGGAAAACCGCACCGTGCGCCGGGTGGGCGGCACGACCGAGGCGTCCCTGGACATCCGGATCATCGCCGCCACCAACCGCCCCCTCGAAGAGGAGGTCAACCGCGGCACCTTCCGGGCGGACCTCTATTACCGGCTGTCGGTGGTCCAGGTGCGGATCCCTCCGCTGCGCGAGCGCCCTGACGATATCGAGCTGCTCGCCCGGCACCTGCTGCGGGAAACCGAGGTCGATCCGGCGACGATCCTCACCACCCAGGTGGTGGAGTTGCTCAAGCGGCATCGCTGGCCGGGAAACGTCCGGGAGCTTCGCAACTACCTGCGGCGGATGACCCTCGGCGAGATGCCCAGCGCCAACCCCCAGCTGGCCGGCGCCCCACCCGCCTCGATCGACGCCGAGCCAGTCGATCTCTCACTGCCTTTCCGCGAGGCCAAGGAAGCGGCAAACGGGCGATTCGAGCGGGCCTACCTCTCGGCGCTGCTCGAGAAGTCCCAAGGCAACGTCTCGCAGGCGGCGCGGATCGCCCAGACAGACCGGACATACCTGTCTAAGCTGTTGACAAAACACGGAATTCGCCGATAGGCGTGGTCCCGTACCTGCAGGCAATCCGCCACACCCACCGAGCTTTCGCTTCCGCACCACTATCGAGACTGTCGTGATCCTCGAGAGTTAGCGAGCCACCGGCCTTGGCACGACGACTGCTAGACCAATCGGTCATGCAGTTTCGGATCTCGACATCTCTCGTGTTCTTCGGGCTGACCTTTGCTGCTCCGTCGGCTGAGGCCAGGTCGCTGACGGCTGGCTCGTGGGTCGCCCATGCGGTGGCCTCTCAGCTCGCCGTCAGTAGCCTGTCGAGCGCGGCGCGCCTCCAGGCCAGAGCCCGGGCGCTCCCCCCCGTGGCCCGTCGCAGTCGCCGCTCGACTCGACGCGTACGGCGGCGCCACCGTCGGGGCTTCGTCCAGCTGACCCGCGCCTCCGGGCTGACGGTCCGCCGCCTCGACCGGGCCTGGGGTCGAAAGCTGACCGTCAACCGGATCAAGCAGGTGTTGGCCGACTTCGCCGCCCGGTTCCCCGGCGCGCCGCCGGTCGAGGTCCACGACCTCAGCCGCCCGTGGGGTGGCCGGATGAAGCCTCACAAGTCCCACCGCAACGGCCGCGACGTCGACATCCGCATCGTGCTCAAGCGCCAGACCAAGCGCTACGTCAACGCGACGCCGCGAACCGTCTCCGTAGAGCGGATGTGGTTCATGGTCAAGCGCTTCGTCGACAGCTGCGACGTCGAGTTCATCTTCCTCGACCGCCGCCTCCAGCGGGTGCTCTACCGCCACGCCAAGCGCCAGGGCGTCGCGCGCAGCAAGCTCTCGCGCATCTTCCAGTACCCCTACCGGCGGGCGAGCGGGATCATCCGCCACGCCAAGGGCCACGCCAACCACATCCACGTCCGCTTCCGCCACTCCCGCGGCAAGTTCCGCAACTACTCGGCGACCGCCTACTGCAAGGAGCGGCAGCGCGTGGTCGAGGCGCTGGATCTGATCTAGCTACCCGAGCTCGATCTCGATCTCCTCGAGCCCGGCGATGTCCCTGGTCCGCCAGAGAATGCGGTGGCGGATGTCCTCCTCGAGGTGGTCACGAAAGCCGCTGTAGTTGCCGCTGAGGATCCGCGGCGAGCGCTCGACCCGGACCCGGCAGCGCCCATTGGTGACCTCGACCTCGACCTCCGGCTGATCCTCGATCAGCAGCGCCTTGACCATCGCCGCGAGCGCCAGATCAGACATCGCCGCCTGGGAGCGCGGCGTGGCGGCGAAGGTCTCGATCCCCGCGGCGTGCACGATCAGGTCCGCCGCTTCATCGGTGCCGATCTGGCCGACGTGGATCACCAGGTCGTAGAGCGCCGGGTCGGTCGGGTCGATCCCGTAGAGGTGCTGGGCCCAGTCTTGGCGTCCTCGGTCCTTGCGCGCCAGGGTATTCAGCGCCTCGCGCTCGGTGACGCCATCGCGCCGCACCACCAGCTGCACCCGGTGCTCCAGGTCTGCGAGGATGCGAACCTTGAGCGCGTGGGAGATGCCCTGCAGGAAGAAGTGTCCGGCCAGGCCGTGGTAGACGACGTTGTCCCGCTGAAAGTGCTTCAGCAGCGCAGCGCGAATGAACGCGATGTACTTGTCCTTGCTGTGGCCGATGCGCTCGAAGATCGAGGGGGGATCCTCGATCGCCTTGTGCAGCTGGATCTCGGGGACGTTGAACTCCTCGCTGGCCTCGAGCACCACGTCGCGGGCGATACACTCGTAGCCGAGCTTGGCCGCCACCTTCTCAGCGACCTCCTTGCCCCGGCTGTACGATCCCCTGGATATGGTCACGATCGCCATTCGTCGACTCCTCCTGCTCACCGCCGCAGCTCTGCGATTTTACCATGACCGGCGAGATCATCGGGGGAGCCGCCGGT
>JAUVBO010000406.1 GCA_030591195.1 Pseudomonadota bacterium | reverse complement strand
CGGTGCCGTCGTACTTGACGATCGTCCCCTTGGCCCCCACCGCGTACATCTCGTCTTCCGCAAAGCCGATCAGGTCGTAGAGATCCTCGTCCACGCCGGTGGTCTTCGAGCTCCAGTAGGTGCTGGTGCCCGACTTCTGCTTGGCCGTCCCCTCGAGCCCAACAGCCCAGACGTTGTTGACCTCGGTGCCCCACACGGCACGGAAGTTCGAGTTGTAGCTCGAGCTGTATTCCTCTTGCCAGGTGCCCGGCTTGCAGAAGCCGTCCTTGTCACAGTACTGCCCCGGCGGGCAGGGATCGGTCGGCGCACCCGTGTCCGCCACCCCGGCGTCGGGCGGCGTCGACGAGAGGCACTTGTCGAGGCTGTAGACGATGGCCAGGCCGTCGCCGACAGCGAAGATCGTGTTCTCGCTGACGCCGAAGATCCCGTACAGGTCGGCGGTCTCGGTGTTGTTCATCGCCTCCCACAGCTTGCCGTCCCAGTGCAGGACGATGCCGCCCTGGCCGACAGCGTAGATGTTGTCGGCGCTCGTGCCCCAGATGTCGTTGAGCTTGGCCTGCGAAGGGCTTGCGAGCTTCTGCCACGGGCCGGCCGGCAGGCTGTCGACCCCCTGGTCGGGCGGCAGCGCGCTGTCCGTCTCCGGGGCTAGGTCGACCACCGCAGCGTCGCCTCCAGCATCCGCCGCTGCGTCGCTGATGCCCGTATCCCCGGTCGGGCCAGTGTCCGGCGTCGGGGAGTCGGCGTCGTCGCTGGCGCAGCCGGCCAGACCGACGAAGAGGGAGAGGACGCCTGCCAGCATCGAGCAAGCGAACGTCCGGGAACAAATATGCCTGAGCATTGGAACTTCCTCCGTTGTCGGGCGGGTCACGCCCAGGCGATCTCGGTCTCGTCGCCGTCGCCGAGCGCCTTCTCCAGCAGCGTCACCAGCCCGTCATCGCAGCCGTTTTCCTTTAGCATCTCCAGCGTCGCGCGGCTGACATAGTAGTCGCGATCGTTGGCGTGCTCCTCCTCCAGGTTGTCCTGAAGGAACTTCAGCTGCTCGCCGGTGATTTCACCGAGGGTCTCATTCGTTTCGAGGATATAGAGCCGTGGCATCGGGTGCCCTCCTGAGTCTTTGGTGGCCGGAGTCTCGCCCAAGCCTCGAGCGGCGTCAATCCGACGAAAAAAACGCGCAACAAGCGCCGCGGATTCCCGATAACCAGTCGAACCCGAAAGGAGCAGAGACGATGCGAAGCGCGCGACCTTCCGTAGCCACGCCGAGGCGAAACCAGATGCTGTTGCTCAAGCTCACGCCGGGCGCCGACCTCGAGGGCCGCGCCCTGTGCCGCAAGGCAGGCCGACGGGCGGTGGTCGGCGACCGCACCAGCGGCCGCCAGGCTTCCCGCCGCGACCTGCTGATCCTGCGCGATGCTCGCCGTCCGGATCTGGTTGTCCGCGGACGCCAGAGACACGACCTGAGTCAGGCCAGCGACAGGTCCGCGTTCGTCGCGGGACTGGGCCTACCGAGCACGGCGCGGCGGGTGGTGCTCGGCGTGCTCGCCCGCGCTCCCGCCGATAGCCGCGACGAGCTGGCCAAGCTCGCGCGCGTCCTGGGCTGGAGCGAGCGAGGACAGATCGACTTGAGGCGGCTGGTGCTCTCCGGGCACTACGCGGGAGACGGGATCCGTGGCAACCAGATCATCCACGGCGATCCACGCCCACACAACGGCACCCTGACCATCGCCACCCTCGGGGCGATGCTCGCCGCCTTCCCGCGAGCGGCCGCCAAGATCGAGCACCTGATGCTCGCGTCCTGCTTCCTCGGCGGGCGCCGGTCCAGCCGGATCGACGCCGACAAGGGCGTCGTGGCAGGCTACCGGCGGATCCTCCCTCGTCTGCGCAGCGTCACCGCCTACGCCGGCAAGGCGCCCGCCTCCGACAGCGGCGCCGGGGGCGACCTGCGCCGCTGGGCCCGGGCGACGGCCAGCGGCGAAACGCCGAGCCGAGACGCGGTCTTCGGCCGCTGCCGCGCGCATGCCGCCGTCCCGAGCCTGGCGCACAAGCGGGCCGGCGGCGTGGTCTTCACCGGGGCCGGCGCCCAGCGCTGCAGTCACTAGCTCCGATCCCGATTCGCTCGGTAAGGGAATCGTCTCCCGCGCTGTCCGCGTTGGGCTATCATCGAGCACAGGTCTGATCGATGCTTCCCACGACAGACGAGATACCGACACCGAGACCGAGACCTCCCTGCCGTGCCGAGCGGGTCGAACGACCCGACAGCGCCACGCCTGGAGCCGACGGTGCAACGCCCGATCCGGGTCAAGATGCGACCACCGACGACGACACCAGCGGCCGCCGCTTGCTCTGCGCTGCCTGCCGGCGGTGGATCACCGCCGCGGCCGACCGGATCGCCATCGACGGCAAGTCGCAGCACACCTTCGTCAACCCTCACGGCCTGGTGTTTCAGCTCACCACCTACCGCGACGCCCCGGGCTGTGTCCCGACCGGCGCGCTGTCCACCGACTGGAGCTGGTTTCCCGGGCACTCGTGGCAAATCCAGCGCTGTGGCGGCTGCGGGGCTCACCTCGGCTGGTCCTTCCACGCCGAGAGCGCGAGGTTCTGGGGGTTGATCACCGACCGGCTGGTCGAGGAGGACTCCGAAGCCGAGTAGCGGAGCCACCCCGCCACCATCGTCGGGGCTACGTCGCCGCCAGCCCTCGACTTGCAGCGCGAGAGACACCTGATGCATAGTCCCCCGGAATGTCGCAAATGGACCCTCATTAACCTGAACCAGCGCGGGTAACGGAGAACACGATGAAGAGCATCTTCCTGGCTTGCACGCTGATTGTGGTCACGACGGCCACGGCCTCCGCTCAGGAGGCGGCTGACACTTCGACCACGGGCACGTACGTGGGATTCAATCTTGGACCCGACATGGTGCTCAAGCCCTCTGGCGGCGGGACGGTCTTCTTGTTCGGTCCCGAGTTCGGCACCAGGTGGCTTGCCGTACCCGTGCTGCTTGGCTTCAAGAGTGGCGTGAAGATGATCGATGTTCAGCCACGGTTCAAGTACGACATCCCGCTGTCGTTCATGCCGGGTCTGATCGTGTCACCGTTCGCGGGAGTGAACGCGAACCTCGCGTTCATCGACATCCTGGACCAGACGCTGTTCAGCTTCGAGCTCGGCGTTGGAGTCGGCGCGAGGGCCTACTATTTCTTCACGCCCAACATCGGCGCGTTTCTCGAGCCCCTCGGCTTGAACTTCAACTTCTTCCGCCTCGTCGACGGCAACTCCAACTCCGACCTGGCCATTACCTACCGGCTTCTCTTCGGCGGCGCCTACCGCTTCTGACCGCCCACCACACCCGGCGCCCCTTTGCTGCCGCGCTGCCCCTGCTGGCACATGGTACATTGCGACCATGAGACGCCTGATCAGCAGCCAGTTCCTCGTAGCTCTCCTCGGATCGACGTTGGCGGTCGGCTGCTCGAGCAGCGACGGCGACGACACGCCCGACGGCGGTGGGTCGACCGCCGACCAGGGCTCGACCACCGCCGACCAGGGCGGAGCAGCGGTCGCACCGCTGACCGAGCAACAGCTGATCGACGGCTGTGTGCGCGCCACCGCCTGCGGCGTCAAGCGCTACCCGTCGCTGGCCAACTGTATCGACAGCTACCGGGACCTCTACGTCAGGCAGGGCCAGGGGGCGGCCTTCGACGCGATCTACCACTGCGTCAACGCGACGGGCGGCGACTGCGACAAGGTCCGCGCCTGCTTCGGTGCCGGCGAGGCCTGCGACAAGCGCTTCCAGGCCCGGTGCGAGGACACCGTCGCCTTCTCCTGCGACCTGATCGACAAGCGCGTCTACGCCATCGACTGCGCCCCGGCGAAGCTGAAGTGTGGCATCAAGAGCGACCAGGCCTTCACCGCGTTCTGCACCCGGGGCGCGTGCGACACCTCGTTCCGCGACAAGTGCAGCGGCGACCTGCAGCAGACCTGCGCGGCGTCGGTGATCGAGGTCCGCGACTGCGCCGTCGACGGCTTGACCTGCGTCACCACCGAGGACGCCGCCGGCTGCGCTGGCAACCAGGAGACCACCTGCCGGGGCGGGGCCGTCAGCCCCTTCTGCGAGGGCGACGTGGCGGTGAGCTGCGAGTTCGTCCGGGTCCACCGCCAGGACTGCGCCGCCGAGGGCGGCAAGTGCGTCGACGGCGAGTGTGTCGGCCAGGCCCAGCTCTGCGACGAGACCAAGCTCAACCGCTGTGCGGGCGACAAGCTCGAGGCCTGCGTCGGCGACGCCTGGGTCACCATCGACTGCGCCGCCCTGGGCCTCGGTCCCTGCGCCACGCAGCCCGACGCCGAGTGGGCCGCCTGCGGCGCTCCCTAGTCAGGCCTCGGCCCGCCAGCTGACCTCGTCGAACATGACGCGTTGGCGCGGGAGACTGGACATCCGAGGGCGAAACGCGACCGCCTGGTCGCGAAACTCTGGCGGATACCGCATCCGAGGCAGCAACGCGACCAGGCGGTCGCGAATCGTCGGTGGATGGCCAATCTCTGGCAGGAACGTCACACCAGAGCTCACAGATCGCGCTTCGCCGCGCGGACACCAAATGGAGCGCGGGCAGAGCTGCTCATGGCCGGAGCTCTAGCGAGGCGACGGTCTCGACGTGGGCGGTGTGGGGAAAGAGATCCACCGGCTGGACCGAGCGTAGCTCGTAGCCCTCGGCGACCAGGGTGGCGAGATCCCGGCCGAGCGCCCGCGGATTGCAGG
>JAUVBO010000322.1 GCA_030591195.1 Pseudomonadota bacterium | reverse complement strand
CGGACGAGCTCGCCGACGCCCAGCGGGATGGGGTGGTGATCAAGCCCCAGTGTCAGCTGACGCGGGTGATCGGCGAGGGCGGCAGGGTGGTGGCGGTGGAGGGGGTCGAGACCGAGTGGATCGACCCGGATGGTCCGCTGGTGCCGGACAACGCTCGGTCGGTCGAAGGCACCAGCTTCCGGCTCGCCGTCGGGGTGGTGGTCCAGGCCATCGGCCAGCGCGCCACCGCCGAGGTTGCCGCGGTGACGAGCGACGGTCAGCGGATCCACACCGGCGGCGATATCGTCAGAGGCGCTGGCACGGTGGTGGAGGCGGTGGGCGATGGCCGGCGAGCCGCCGAGGCGATCGATCGACAGCTTCGTGGCGGCGCGCCGGGGAGGGTCGAGCTGGTACCCGAGCCCCTGCCCGGGCCTGGTGGCGACAAGCTGCTCGAGATCGACTTCTGTGGCGTCAAGGGGCCGAACCCGTTCTGGCTCTCCTCGTCGCCGGTGGGCAACACCTACGAGATGTGCGCCCGGTCGCTGGACATCGGCTGGGGCGGCGTGGTCTACAAGACCATCGGCCTCGACGACGAGGTCAAGATCACCCACCCCTCGCCGCGGCTCAACGCCCTGAACCGAGGGCACCAGAAGGTGGTCGGGTTGCAGAACGTCGAGCAGATCTCGGACCGCTCGACGGTGGAAAACTTCGCTGACCTGGCGCGGCTGAAGAAGGACTACCCCGATCGCGTGATCGTCGCCAGCATCATGGGGTTGACCAGGGCCAGCGACTGGGTCGAGCTGGCCAAGCGGTCCGAGGACGCCGGCGCCGACATCATCGAGTGCAACTTCTCCTGTCCCCAGATGACCGTCGAGGGCACCGGCCACAAGGTCGGACAGGACGCCGCGATCATCGAGAAGCTGACCTCGATGACCAAGCAGGCCTGCTCGATCCCGGTGATGGCCAAGATGACCCCGAACGTCGCCGACATGGTGCCCCAGGCGCTGGCGGCCAAGGCGGGCGGCGCCGATGCGATCTCGGCGATCAACACGGTCAAGGCGATCTCGGCGGTGGACCTCGAGCAGCGCGTGCCGCTGCCCAACATCGGCGGGCGCTCGTCGTCGAGCGGCTACTCGGGTACCGCGGTCAAGCCGATCGCCCTGCGCTTCGTCTCTGACCTGGCCAAGGCGCCGGAGCTCGGCTTGCCGATCTCGGGGATGGGCGGGCTCTACACCTGGCTCGACGCGGGCGAGTTCCTGCTGCTCGGCGCCACCACCCTGCAGTGCACCACCGCGATCCTGCACCACGGCTATCGCATCGTCGACGACCTCTGCGAGGGGCTGGCCGACTACATGGTCGATCATGGCTACCGCAGCGTCAGCGAGTTGGTCGGCCAGGCGGTCGACAACGTGGTCGATCCCTCGGAGCTGTCCCACGAAAACCAGGCGGTCTCGGTGATCGACCAGGAGCTGTGTGTGCGCTGCGGCCAGTGCTACCTGACCTGTCGCGACGGCGCGGCCGAGGCGATCTCGATCTCGGCTGACCGGCAGCTGGTGGTCGACGAGGAGGCCTGCTTCGGCTGCCTGATGTGCAAGCACATCTGCCCGGTGGATGGCTGCATCAGCTACAAGATCGTGCCGCACCACCTGGCCACCACCTAGCGCGCCGACGAGAGAGCCCGACTGAAGCCATGCCAGAGCGACCGAGGCCGACAACGCCACCCCGCGTACCCTACCGCCCCCCCCGCTTCGATGCCGAGGAGACGGTCGCGCGGGGCCGTCGGTTCCACCAGACCAGCAGTCAGCGGCGCTCGGTGCGGTCCTTCTCGCCGGACGCCAAGGTGCCCTACGAGGCGATCGAGGCCGCGGTCCGCGTCGCGGCCAGCGCGCCGAGCGGCGCCAACAAGCAGCCGTGGACCTTCGTCGTGGTCGACGACCCGGAGCTCAAGCGGGCGATCCGGGCCGAGGCCGAGGAGCAGGAGCAGCACTTCCACGCCGAGGTCGCGTCCGCCGAGTTCCTCGAGGAGCTCACGCCCCTCGGCATCGACTGGACCAAGCCGTTCCTCGAGCACGCACCGTACCTGATCGTCGTCTTCGCTCAGAGCTACGAGCGCCTCGCCGATGGCAGCAAGGGCAAGCACTACTACACCAGCGAGTCGGTCGGTATCGCGGTGGGGATGTTGATCGCGGCGCTGACCGAGATGGGTCTCTGCACCTTGCCCTACACCCCGAGCCCGATGGGCTTCCTCGGGCGCCTGCTCGATCGGCCACCGAACGAGCGGGCGTTTCTGGTGCTGCCCGTGGGCTACCCGGCCGCGGACGCCTCGGTCCCTGACCTCCGCAAGAAGGATCTCGACCAGGTTCTAATCCGCAACGCCCCGGCGTTGAGCCAGAGGTGATCAAAGGGATGGCGAACAAGAACAAGCCGAAGGAACGCCTCTCGCCGACGAGCACCTTCGCTCACCTGTCGGACGAGTTCATCGACGCGTTGAGTATCCCCGAGCTCCCGGACAACATCCCGGAGCGGCTGGCCGAGGCGGTGCGCCGCCGGGTCAATGCGCTGCTCTACGCGTTGAAGGTGGCGAAGAAGGAGCGCTACGTCCCCGCGCTCGAGATCCGCCTGGTCCGCGACGCCCACCGGGCGGTGCTCACCGCCTACGAGCTCAACATGTCAGACGGCGAGGTCTTCTACGCTAGCTTCCGCAAGCTGGTCGAGGAGCTCGGCTACGAGCGGACCGACGTCGGCTTCTCCAAGCCCCCCGACTGAGATGCCTCTTTTCGCTTGAACCTCATGACGCCTGCGGTGAGGATGGGGCCACTTTCTTCAGGGAGATGACGATGAAAATGGCTCGTTTCGCGCTCGTGGCAGCGCTGTTGATCGTCGCCACCGTCCAGGTGGCCCGCGCCTGTCCCGGCCCCAAAGGGCACAGGGGGATGATGCGCTGGCCCGAGGCCCGGTGCGCGAAGATGCTGATGAAGGCCAGCGCCGACCACCTCAAGGATCACCTCGGCGTCAGCGCCGACCAGATGAAGCGGATCGACGCCGTTCGCTATAACTTCCTCACCAAGGCGATCCGCTACCGGGCGAGCCTCCAGCAGCACGCGCTGTACATCAAGCGGGTGATGAGCGCCGACGCTCCCGACCAGGCCAAGGTGCTGCGCGAGATGCGCAAGGCTCGCGGGGTTCGCGGTCTGAAGATGGAGGAGGGGGTCAAGGCCTACCTCAGGATCCTCAAGGTCTTCACGCCGGATCAGCGCGACAGGTTCCGCAAGAAGTGCCGCAAGCATCACGGGCAAGGTCCCGGCAAGGGCTACGGTCACCGCGGTCCCGGCAAGGGCTACGGTCACCGCGGTCCCGGCAAGGGCTACGGTCCCCACGGTCCCGGCAAGGGCTACGGTCCCCACGGTCGCCATCCCGGCAAGGGCCTCGGCCAGAGCCGCGCCTGCGGTGGTCACGGCCAGGGACACGGTCCCGGCCAGGGCAAGGGCTGCTCCTGCAGCGCCAAGGGCCGCACCCCGCACAAGTAGTCGCACCCCGCACCAGTAGTAGTCGTCGCTCGAGGCGCGGTCTCGCGGAGGCCGCGCCCCCGAGGCCGAGGCTCGAGGACGTGATCAGTGCATCGTGTCGACGATGTCCGTCGACCGGCGCTTGATCAGCTTGGCCACCAGCGAAAAGAGGTCCGACAGCCGCAGGATGCCGACCGGCTGGCCGCCGTCGGTGACCAGCAGCGAGAGGGTCTGGTCGGCGATCAGCTGGTGGATCGCCTCGCCGATCGGCGCGTCGATGTCGATCTGCTCGTTGGCCAGGGGGTGCATCACGTCACCGACCCGCGCGCGCATCGCCCGGCGGACGTAGACGTCGAAGTTGTCCTGCCAGAGGCTCATCTGCCGCATCATCGACGAGAGGAAGTCCTTCGGCAGGGCTGCCCGCGACAGCGCTCGGCTCGGCGCCTTGCCGACCTCCGAGTAGCGCGGCTCGAGGCCGGCGAGGAAGGCGTGGTGGCCGAGCTTGCCGACGATCGCGCCGGCGGCGTTGCGGACGAGCACGGCGCGGTGCGGGTGCTGGGTCCCGGGGATCCGCGCCTGGGCGTCGTCGAGCGCGTGGAGCGCGTCGAGCATCGTCGCGTCCTCGTCGACCACGGCGTACTCGTCGAGGGGCAGCATGATGTCTTTGGCGGTCTCGAGCGGCATCTGTCTTCGTCCCTTCGCCCGCACCGCGGCAGCCGTGCTGGCATGGCCGATAGTACACCCCTTCGGCGCGTTGGTAGATCCCCTGCTCAAGAATCGCCAGGCGATAGCCACTCGGCGTAGAGCTCGGGCCGGCGGTCCCGCAGAAAGAGCTCCCGGGCAGGAGAGCTCGCGGCTTCGCCCAGGTCGAGCTCGGCGTAGAGGATCGACTCCTCGTCCGCGGGCGCTCTCGCCACCACGTGTCCCGATGGGTCGCAGACGAAGGACTGACCGGAGAACGTCAGGTGCTGCTCCTCGCCGACACGGTTGCAGAGGGCCGTGAAGTATCCGTTCTGGAACGCCGCGACGCGCAGCTCGGCCTCGTAGAGCCCTTCGGGCCACTCGCCGGAGGTACCGGCTTGGGGGACGAGGATCAGCTCGGCGCCGCCCAGCGCGAGAGCCCGCATGTACTCGGGGTAGTGGCGGTCATAGCAGATCGCGACCCCCAGCTTCCCGACAACCGTCGCGTAGACCGGCGCGCCGGTGTCGCCCGGAGCGTAGTAGCCCTGCTCGTGGAAGCCGGGATAGTCGGTGATGTGGACCATCCGGGTCGTCCCGAGCAGGCTGCCGTCCGCGTCGATCACCGGTGACGAGTCGTAGGTCGCCTCACCGTCCCTCTCGAACAGGTTGAGCACCACAACCACCCCGAGCTCCGACGCCAACCGGCTGAAGGCCTCGGTCACGGGCCCCGGGATCGGCTCCGCCAGCGAGGCCACCTCGTCCGTCGCCTCCTGCTGCGGGTAGAACGGCTCGAAGGCCAGCTCCGCGAAGCAGATCAAGGCGGCACCCGCCTCGGCCGCCTGGCGGGCCGCGAGCAGGCCCCGGCGGAGATTGTCCTGCTTGTCAGGCGTCGCCACTTGCTGCACCAGTGCGATCTTCATCCGGGCAGCATACCCCACACGCACCGCCGCGGAGGTCGCGTCGCCCGGCGCGACCTCCGCGTCTTCGTCCTATACTGAGCAGAGGAGATCCTTCGACCGATGCGCGGACTGTCCACTTCGACAGCGGCAGCCTGGCTCCCAGCG
>JAUVBO010000708.1 GCA_030591195.1 Pseudomonadota bacterium | reverse complement strand
GAGGATTTGCTGCGAAGGGCCGAGGGCATCCCGTCGGCTGAGCGTCGGGCTCGTTTCTTGAACGGCGTCCCGTTCAACCTTGAATTATTGAAGCTTTCGGAAAAGCTCCTCGACCCCGACCCGCTCGAAGCTGCGTAAGATGGTACGCAGTCTCACCACTTGTGCGTAGGAACCTACACACCGTCCAAGCCGCCAGATGTGTGGATCCAGTCGGTTAGCACCTCGTGTCGTGAGGTATGTCGTTTGCATCATCCCGGCGTGAAGGAAGCGAGGGAACGCCATGAACGTCGGCGTGATCACGAATCCAAATAGCCGAAAAAACAAGGGTCGTCATCGGCACTCGACGACCCTGCAAGGGATCGTCGGACCTTTTGGGGAGGTCCGCGAGACGCCTAGCCCCGACGCGCTCAAGCCAGTGCTGCGCGATTTTCTCCGCCGCGATGTACCCCTTTGGGTCTCCGACGGGGGTGATGGGGCCCTGCATTGGATGCTGCGCTCGGGCCTCGAGGTGCTCGCAGAGGACGAGTTCGCGGGCAGGCAGCTGCCGGTGACCATGCCGACCAACGGCGGGACCATCGACTTCGTCGCGGGCAACGTCGGCATCAAGGGCAGCGCCGAGAGCATCCTCGCCCGCCTGCGCGAGCGGTTCGAGCGCGGGGAGCCGGTGGAGAGCGTCGCGGTCAAGTCGATGCTGATCGAGGGCATCGAGGAGATCGACGGCGAGCAGCGGAGCTTCAGCACCATCGGCTTCGCCGCGGCGGTGGGCGGAATCGGTCAGCGCTTCTTCGCCAAGTACTACGCGGCCGACGATCCGTGCCCGAAGGAAATCGTCAAGGTCCTCGCCAAGACGGTGCTCTCTTTCCCGGTGGCCTCGTCGCCGCTGAGGCACTTGCCGGGCATGCCCGCGCAGCTGGGCAGCTACGCCACCGAGATGTTCAAGCCGACGGTGGCGCGAGTGAGCATCGACGGTCGCGAGCTGCCTCAGACCCGGTTCACCGGGATGAACATCGCCTCGATGTCGATCAACCTCGGTGGCGTGCTGCGCTTCTTCAGCGAGGCCGACCAGCCGGATCAACTGCACGCCCTGTGCAGCACCTCGCCGCCGTGGCAGATCATCGCCAACCTGCCGCGGATGTACCTCGGCAAGTCGATGGCCGGCGACGAGGTCTACGACGGCCCCGCCCGTGAGCTGACGGTCGAGGCCATCGGCGACGAGCTGCTCGCACCACTCATCGATGGCGAGTGCTACGAGAACCTCCGCCAGCTGAGCTTCAAGCTGGGCCCGCGCCTACGCATCGCTCGCGTGGTCGGCAACAACTAGCGGGCTAGGAGACCCCCCGGCACATTCGGCACAACTTCGCCTGGCACACTTCGCTCAATCTGCGAAGGCAAATCATTTTATTTCAAGGCAATCGGCCGACATCCGTCTGTGGCGCGTGGCTTGCTTCACGGCAAGGCAACTGTGACAGGAGCTTGACCATGCGCACATATATCCTGGCCCTGACCGTCAGCGTCGCCTTGATCGCCGGATGCACCGCCAGCGATAGCGTCTCGACGCCGATAGACCCGACAAACCCGACAGACCCGACAGACCCGACAGACCCGACGGACCCGACGGATCCGAACGACCCCGGCGCCGTCGAATGGGAGACCGGCGGCAACCCGAGTTGGGGCTCGGGAGGTGGTGGTGGAGGAGGCGCCATGGACGCCGGCGCGGCGATGCCCGCGCCTCCCCCTGGTGAGAGCGGCGATCCAGGCAGCAGCGGCGATCCGAGCAGCGGCGGCGGCAGCGCCGGCGGGGTCACGGTCCAGCCCGGCGTGCTCACCGCCGGC
Organism: Pseudomonadota bacterium; assembly: GCA_030591195.1. The sequence continues at coordinate 1,617 of JAUVBO010000708.1, read as the reverse complement.
AGCTTCGACGACCACCTCAACCCGCAGGCCTTCGACGACTTCCGCGCCGCCCACGGCAACATGACCACCGCCAGCCCGGAGCTCGGCCAGCGCGCGCTGATCCGGGTCACCAACAGCGTCGGCGCCCCGGTGGGCCAGGCCAAGGTCATCATCCGCGACGGCGCCAAGGTCCTGCTCGAGACCGCCACCGGCAGCGACGGCCGGGCCCTGTTCATCCCCGCGCTCGACGGGGCCGCCAGCGCCGCGAGCTTCGAGGTCGAGGTCAGCGCCGCGGGCGTGACCCACACGTCCACGCTGGCCCTCGCTGACCAGCCCTGGGAGCTGACGCTCCAGGCGACCACGCCCCTGCCAAAGAAGCTCGATCTAGCCTTCGTCGTCGACGCCACGGGCAGCATGGGCGACGAGCTCGAGTTCCTCAAGACCGAGACGGCCCACATCGCCAGCCAGGTCAAGGCGGCCTACCCCGGCGTCGACATGCGCTTCGCGTTGATCGTCTATCGCGACGAGGGCGACCAGTACATCTCGCGTGGCTACGGCTTCGGCGACCTGACCACCTTCAAGGCTTTCCTCGGCCAGCAGGCAGCCGCCGGCGGCGGCGACTACCCCGAGGCGATGCACGTCGCCCTCGACGAGGCCACCAGCCGGCTCCAGTGGCGCCCGGGCAACGTCGCCCGGGTGGCCTTCCTGCTCGCCGACGCCCCACCCCCCGACGACAAGATCGCCGCGACCTTCGACGCGATCAACGCCCTGCGCCAGCAGCAGGTGCGGCTCTACCCGGTGGCCGCCAGCGGCGTGGCCGACCTCGCCGAGTACGTGATGCGCCTCGGGGCCTTCATCACCCTCGGTCGCTACCTGTTTCTCACCGACGACTCGGGCGTCGGCAACACCCACGCCGAGCCGCGGGTTCCCTGCTACGAGGTGGAGAAGCTCGAGGGGCTGATGATCCGGATGATCGCCTCGGAGCTCGCCGGCACCCTCGTCGCCGCCCAGCCCACCGACGTGCTACGGACCGTGGGCCAGCCGGTCGACGGCGTCTGCCAGAACAAGCTGCCACCGCCGACCAGCTTCAGCTGCGGCACCGCTCAGTGCACCGCCGACGAGTACTGCTTCATGACCGGCTGCGGCATCCCGGACTGCGCCCCGCCGGCCCCGGCCTGCCAACCGCTGCCCGCCGGCTGCAGCGACTGCCAGTGCCTCACCGCCGCGCTCTACGGTTCTTCGTGCAGCTGCAACGCCCACCCGGGCGGCGGCTTCGACGTCGACTGCCCCGGCGCCTAGGAGCGCCCGAAGAGCACCCCTACAGAATGCCCCCAAAGCCTGCTGACGGGGTAACGAGCCGCTCGCATCGCCTCGAAGACGATGGTCTTGGCTGCAACTCGTTCTTGCTAGACTGGGCGCGATGCCATCCAGCCCCAACCAGCCGCCCGAGCGTCGGATGGCCCCGGTGATCAACACCGGCGGTCGGGTCTTCGTGGTACTGGCCGTGATCGGCGCCGCGTATCGGATCCGGCTGCTGACCGCCGGCGCGACGGGCGGCCCCGGATGGCCGCTGCTCGCGGCGGGCTGGCTCGAAGATCTGGCGCTGGCGGCGATGGTCGCGGCCCTGGCCTCGCTGGT
>JAUVBO010000606.1 GCA_030591195.1 Pseudomonadota bacterium | reverse complement strand
CCCCGCCCGCCCGCAGCCCCGTGACGAACGCGTGCAGGGTCGTGATAGCGATCCCCTCGATCCGGAAGTCGATCGCCCGCCCCTTCATGTGGAGGCTCTTGTCGCCCACCTGTCGGCTCTGGCGGGTGCGAAGTCGGTTGAAGCGCGGTGACCGGAAGCCACTGATCAACAGGATCTCGCGCTCGCGACCGAAGCGCGAGGCGACCTGGTAGAGCAGCCTGACCAGGCGGGGGTCAGGCGCGTGCTGCTGATCGTCCGGTCCGCTGCGGAGGATGTAGGCCAGCGCCTGACGCCCTTGCTCGAGCACCTCGCCGTCCTCGCCGACAACCCTGATCCGCATCCGCTCGCCCGACGTGTTGCCGCGCAGGGTCAGCTCGCCGGCAGCCGGGGGCGGAAGCTCGCTGCGCCCGGGCGACTCGGGCGGTGGCAGCGGCCACAGCCGCAGCGTGCCGTCGCCCCCCGCGCTGAAGAGGAAACGCGGCCCCCGCGGGTCGAAGGCCACCGACGTCACCTGCCGGCGATGCCCGGTCAGCAACGCGTGGCGGCGGCGCCGGGCCACGTCCCAGAGCACGACTCGGCGATCGAGGCCCGCTGAGGCGAGGAGCGCCCCACTAGGGCTGAAGGCCAACGCGCGCGCCCGCCGCACATGGCCCCGGAGGCGGGCCAACCGGTCGCCGGAGGCTACGTCCCAGAGGATTATCCGCTTGTCGAACCCCGCGGACGCGAGCAGCTTGCCATCGGGGGAGAAGGCCAAGGCGTTGATCCACTGCCCATGTCCCTCGATCGTCCGCAGCCGACTTCCCTCGATGCTCCAGAGGCGAATCCTGCCGTCTTCTCCACCGCTGGCGAGGGTCTTGCCGTCCGGAGCGAAGGCCACCGCGCGGACCCACCCGCCGCCTCCCTCGAGCGTCCGACGCGGCGCCCGCGCTCCGCCACCGATCGGGTGGAGCTCCAGCTTCGGGCCATCGACCGCCACCGCGAGCCACGAGCCATCGGCCGAGGCGGAGAGCGCACGGACCGGAGCGCCCGTTGCCTTGATCGCGCCGCGGGGCGTCCCGGCGCGGTCAAAGCGGCGGACCCGCCCGTCGGCCCCGCCGGTGATCAGGCCCCCGTCCGGCAGGAAGAGCAGGTCGCGAACCATGCCGTGGTGGGCGGCGATCTTCACCGCCACCCGATCTGCCGCGCCCAGCTCGAGGACCACTACCGTCCCGTCGGAGCCGCCAGCTGCTGCGCGCAGTCCGTCTGGCGACAGGGCTGCCCGGTTCAGCCACGACAGATGGGGCACCGGGATCTCCACCTGACGCCGCGGGTTCACGACCCTTCCCGGGCGCCGGGCGTCACGCGGCGTCACGCGGCGTCCCCGCCGGGCCACGGCCTCTCTCTCTGGCCCGAGGGCGTCGCGGGTGCCGCCGCGCATCCGGTAGACCGAGAACGCCAGGGCGCCAAGCAGGACCAGGCAGACCAGCACCAGCACCGTCAATCGCGAGGCGGTCCCGCGGCGGCTGTCGTCGGAGGGCGCCGCGACCCGAGCGCCGCCGCCGAGACCAAGACCAGCCTGGATCAGCGTATCGCGGGCCTCGCGCATCCGCTCGAGCTCCGCCTGGGACTTGGCGAGCGCCTGACGAACCTCGACCAGCGGCGCCCCGGCTTGCTCCTCGTGGCCCGCCTCCGCGGCAGGATCTTTGTCTCGTGAGTCCCCGTTCATCGCACGACTCGACTGACCAAGAATAAGAAAATAGCCCATCCGGCGGTGGGGTCGCAAACAAGCGATCGAACGCTCGCTGGATTGGTCAAACCTCCCCACAAGGGTTAAGCTGGTGGCGACGGCCGTCCGAGACCTGAGGATATGCGCGCGCTTCAATCGTGGCTCCTCGAAGCCAACCTGATCAGCCCGGAAGATCTGCGAGCCCTGCAAGGCCAGGACCCGCCGCTCGAGGGGTATTCGCTCGCCTCGGCCCTGCTCGAGCAACGGCTCGTCGACGAGGTTCAGCTGGTCGCGACGGTCAGCCAGCGGCTCGGGATCCCCGCGGCCCCCGCGCGGCTGCACCGGGAGCCGATCCCCGCCTCGGTGCTGTCCGGGATCCCAGAAGACCTCTGCTGGCAGCACCACATTTTTCCGTTCGGCATCGACCGCGGCGCGGGGCGCCTGCGGGTGGCGATGGCCGACCCGAGCGACGAGGAAGCCCTGACCGCGCTACGCGCCACGCTCGGGCACCTGCCCCTGATCCACGTCATCGGGCCGCGGCAGCTGGAGAAGGCGATCCGAAAGCACTACCTGGACTCATGGGTCGACGAGACCCGTGGTGGCGACCGACGCTTCTTCGGCTACGAGAACATCACCAACCCGGGGGCCGACCCGAAGCGGGCCCCGACCAAGAGCCCCACCTCGCCACCGGCACCCCAGGCGCCCGCCGCCATCGCGCCCGAGCCAGCGCTCGACGGCGTGCCGCTCGAGGCCGAGTCGGACGAGCTGACTCACCGCCGGCGCGATGATGTCCCCAGCCAGGGCTATCCAACCGACGCGGTGATGACGTCGCGGAAGCAACCGGTGGCGCGCCTCGGACGCGTCGCCCTGCGCGAGGAGTCGCTGCGCGACCGCCTCTCCGCCATCGAGCAGGCGGTCGGCGACCTGCTCGACCTGCTGACCGAGCTCCCCGACGCCCGGGTCTCGTCCACCGCGGCCCAGATCCGCAAACGTCTGCAGCGACGCTAGACCTCAAGGCCCCCCCGAGCCCGCGCTTGTCACCCTGCGAACGAGCCAGTAGATTCGGTCCATGTCCGAGTACACCTTCGACGCGCCGCGGACCTGCCCCGAGTGCCTGACCGAGTTCCAGCCGGTCGTGGTCGTGAGCTGTCCGAGCTGCACTACGCTGCTCTGGCGGCCGGGATTCGACGAGTCGTCCAGGCTCTTCGTCTTCAACCCGAACGCCGACGAAGGAATATGCGCCCACGAGGGAAGCCCATGAGCCAGTGGCAGGGGATCCAGGGAGGAGGGAGATGATGAGCGACGACCGGCCGAAGAAGAGCTGGCGCGAGATCGACCGCCAGCGGGAAAGTAGCAGCCGACGGGAACCGCGTTCCGAGGGCCAAAGGAGCGACCCTCGCCGGCAGCGCTCCTACCGCGCGCAGCTCGATCGCCTCTTCGGCAGCGGCAAGATCGGCGCGCTGGTGGAGCAGCAGGCGGGGCCGAGCGGTGACGACCAGCCGGGCGACAACCGCATCAAGGCGATGGCCAAGATCAACGCCGCCGAGGGCCGCGCTGACGTGACCAAGGCGATCGACGCCTACCTCAAGTGCTACGAGGAGCTACCCGGCGACTTCGACGTGCTGACCAAGGCCCTCGAGCACCGCAACCCGACGTTGCAGCTCGACGCGATGGAGCGGATGGGTGAGGTGATCGCCGAGGAGCCCCCCAGGCGGTCCCGGGCAGCGATCGGCCAGCTGAAGTTGGTCCGCGACACGTCGGACGAGCCGGAGATGGTCGCGCTCGCCCGGGAGCTGATCGATCGCCTCGAGTAGTTCGGTCGATGAGCACCTGCCCCCAGTGTGCGTCACCGGTCGAGCCGGGGGCGCGTTTCTGCGGCCGCTGCGGCGCCAACCTGCCGGCAGAGAGCGCTCCCCAGCCAGGCTGCCACGACCTGATCGGCCGCGAGCTCAACGGGCGCTACCGGATCGAGCGCAAGCTCGGCGCAGGCGGCTTCGGCGCCGTCTACCGCGGCCTGCAGCTCCACACCGGCCGGCCGGTGGCGATCAAGATCCTCCACCCACAGCTGACCAGCGATGCGAGCCTGGTGG
>JAUVBO010000691.1 GCA_030591195.1 Pseudomonadota bacterium | reverse complement strand
TTCTTGTAGAGCAGCTTGAACCAGATGTCGGGGATCCAGGCCCAGGCGTGGCGCTCGATCATCGTCTCGGCGTAGCTCGAGACGCTCGAGCCGAGGCCCTTGCCCGAGGCGTAGTCGAAGTCCTGCTTGCGGAAGACGACGTAGGCGCCGTAGTTCAGCACCAGCTCGCCCTGCTCGACCTGGTCCCTGACCACCGTCGGCTTGTCGATCTTGCCGATGACCCAGAAGAGCTGGTCGACGTCGTCGAGCTGCTCGAGGTCCACCGCCGCACCGTCGTAGTAGGCCGCCCCCGAGGCGACGCTGAGGCTGTTCGGTCCGCTCGCGGCGAAGTCGTAGCCCATGCCAAGGACGTGGCCGGCGAGCTTGGTGGCGAACATCACCCGGTCGGCGTTGTCGCCGTGGTTGCAGTCGGCGCAGTTGCCGTTGTTGGCCAGCAGTCCGAGGCCCCAATGAGAGGGCATGCGGCCGAAGCGCAGCTGCCCGAGGGGCGTGTCGATCTCGGCCCACGCGCGCTTGACGAGGATCGCCGGCACCGGGCTGTTGCGGCCGACCACCGGTGGGGCCTGGGAGTCGGCGAAGGCCGTCAGCGGCACGTGGGGGGCCCGGGAGGTGCCCGAGAGCCCGTTGGGGGTGCTGCCCATTTGCAGGTTGTCGAAGATGTCGAGCTGGGCATGAACCCGGACCTGCTCGGCGACGTTGATCGTCGGCTCGATCCGCAGCCGCAGGTTGGCTCCGGCGAGGGAGTTGCCGGGGCAGTCGTCCGCCTCGAGGTCCCGATCGCCTCCACCGGGCACCGCCTTGCCGACCCGATCGGCGCAGCTGTTGGTCGACTTCGAGTTCTCCGAGACCGGCGTGTAGAACGGTGCTGGCAGATCGGCGAAGTCGGTCTGGCCGAGGTTGAGGTTGTGGTACAGGTCGGCGCGCAGGCGGAAGTAGCCCTTGATCTGGAAGAACTGCAGCTTCCGGTGCTCCTGGCCCGGCCACTTGGGCAGCGGCGGCAGCTCCGGCTCGTCGTCCTGGGCCTCGGGAGCAGCCTCGGCTGGCCCCTCCGGTTTGTCCGGCTGCTGCTGGCGGTTGCCGCCACCACCGGGCCGGGGGGTCAGGCCCTGGGCCATGACCAGATCTGGAATCAGCAGCGCGATCAGCGTGCACCATGCGAGCAGGCGCTTCATCGATGGGTCCCTCCGGCGCGTGCGTCGGCGTGAGCGTGACCGCGGCCTGCAACTGGCTACGATCGCGAAGTTGTCTCTGCATCCTGGCGAAATCAATGGGCCGGCGCAAAGCGGCGGCACTATAACGACCCCGGCCCGGGGGGGTCAACGCGTTTGACAGGCTTGATGGCACCGAGGGTTGCCCCCCGCGACGCATGGGCGCTGCATGGCACGGGGTGATGGTGGCTCACCCGGGACGCTTGCGCGCGGCGCGGCACATGGGGTGGCTCACCCAAGGGCGACCGTTGTTGCCGGTCCAGGCGGTGGCTATAATAGGAATGTCGTCGAAAATCTCTCAGTGGAACTAGACTATTGCCATGACTGATAGCTTTGCACGCGCCTGCCGGGTCCGCGGCCGGACCAGGGCTGGCGCGGTGGCTGCGCTCGCGGTCTTCGCCGCCGCGAACGTCCAGTGCAGCACCCAGTACGCCCTGTTGATGTCGGTCACCGCGACCAGCCTGGTCGAGACCTTCGACCTGCGGGTCAAAAACCTCGAGACCGGCGAGGTAGTGCTCGAACGGATCGGCGAGCCCGTCGACCCCTCGGCGCCCAACCGCGACATCTCCAAGCCGGGCGAGCAGGTCAAGATCGCCGTGGAACTCGCCCAGGGGGGCAACTACCTGGTGCACATGCTCGGCCGGGCGGGGCAGGGCACGACCAACCTCCAGTACGCGCTCAATGAATATCAGATCGACGACGTGCGCGAGGTCTCGATCAGGCTCCTGCCGCTCACCGAGGACCACGACGGCGACGGCTTTCCGGTCTGCGGTAGCGCTGGCGAGCGCTGCGGCCAGATCAGCTGCGCGTTTCTCGACTGTGACGACGGAGATCCGCTGGTGCACCCGTTTGGCACCGAGGTCTGCGGCAACGGCAAGGACGACGACTGCAGCGAGCGCTGCGAGGGCACAGCGGAGGACGGCGACGAGGCCTGCGTCGACAACGACGGCGACGGTGTCCCGACGCCCCTCGACTGCGACGACAACGACCCCTGCCGGGCGCCGACCCTGCAGGAGACGGCGAACCTCTGCGAGGTCCAGGCCGATGCCTTCCCGCAGCTCGCCGAGGCCTGCCTCGAACAGCTCAAGAAGGCCGGCAAGGCGACCGAGCCGCCGTTCTGCGGTGACGGGGTCGACCAGGACTGCAACGGCCAGGACATCGCTTGCCGCATCGACGAGGACTGCGACACCTACTCGCCGCCCGGCGACTGCAACGACCAGGACCCGGCGATCAACCCGGGCGAGCCCGAGACCTGCGACGGGGTGGACAACAACTGCGACGGGACCATCGACGAGGGCTGTGTTCCGTGTGACGTCGACGGCGATGGCCACGCCCTGCCCGAGGTCACCGCGCCCGACTGCACCGACGACCAGGGCGAGCCGCTGCCACGGGATGACACCGACGACTTCGACAGCGCGGTCTTCCCCGGGTCGACGGCCGACACCGAGGGCAAGGAGGGCGGCACCGTCGAGCTCGCCCTGCGCCAGTACTGCTCCTACGAGCTGGAGAAGAACGGCAAGCTGGCCCACCGCGAGATCGACCACGACAGCGACGGCCAGGCGGCCAAGGACGACGGCTGCCCCGCCGAGGCCTGCGACAAGGACGGCGACGGCTTCGAGAACGCGAGCTGCAGCCCGCCGAAGTCCCTCGAGGACTGCGACGACGACAGCCCCCAGGTCTTCCCCGGCGCGCCCGACCGCTGCGGTGACGGGATCAAGCAGAACTGCGTCGCCGATGTTCCCTGTAGCCAGGTCGTTGACCGCGACGGCGACGGGTGGCCCGCTCCGGCCGTCGTTGGCGGCGTCGGCGACTGTATCGACGATCCGAACAAGCCGGGCGCGGCCGAGAGCCACCCGTGGGCCACCGAGCGCTGCGACGGGATCGACAACGACTGCGACGGCCTGGTCGACGAGGGCAACCCGGCGCCGGACGGCACGCCGATCCGCAGCGACGTCGATCTCTGCAACGACAACAACGAGGGCAAGTGCGGCGGCGGCGGTGCCTCGAGCGCCCAGGTCTGCACGCCGGGCGCGCCCGGTTGCAGCGAGGCGGGGCGGGTGCTCAGCGGCAAGTGCGCCTGCAGCCGGATCGAGCCGAAGTCGCTCCGCGCCGAGGGCAACCGGGTCAAGTGTGGCGGCGAGGACCTCGCCGCGCTGGCCTCGCCACGCTGCTTTGGCGCCACCCAGCCGGCGGTGGAGCGCTGCGACGACAGCGACTGGGACTGCAACGGCGCCAAGGACGATCCAACTGGCAGCAGGCCGATGGCCGACCAGGGC
>JAUVBO010000104.1 GCA_030591195.1 Pseudomonadota bacterium | reverse complement strand
GTGCGCGCTGGCGTCCGGCCAGCCCGGCGCGATGTGAGGCGCGATCGCCGCGTCAACCGCCGCTACCAGCGCGGCGCACCCGTGCAGCGACCGCGTAACGATAAGCGTCGGCGCTACCGCGGCCAGGGCAACAGCGACGACGAGGACGAGGCGCGCCGTCGGCGCGGTAAGCGTGGCGGGAGCGTCAAGCGGGGCGGTGGCGCCCGTGGCACCCCCGTCCGCCACTCGGGCCCCCGTCGGGGTCGGCGGGCGAAGCCCCGCCGCTAGCTCGCCTGATCGACCGATTCTGACCAGACTCCGAAGAGCTTCCCCGCTACGAGAGCAGCGAGAGCAGCTCGTCCCGCGAGAGGGCCGCCGAGAGGGCCGCCTCGTCGGCGCGCTCCATCGCTGCCTCGGCCAGGGCGCGCTTGCGTTGCTGCAGCTCGAGGATTCGCTCGTCGACGGTGTCCTCGGCCACCAGGTGGTGGACCACCACCGGGCGCTGCTGGCCGATGCGGTGGGCGCGGCCGGCGGCCTGGTCCTCGACGGTGGGGTTCCACCAAGGGTCGAGTAAAAAGACGTGATCCGCCGCTGGCAAGTTGAGCCCGACGCCGCCGGCCTTGAGCGACAGCAGCATCACCGGCGGTCCGTCGGGATGGTTGAATCGCTCGACGATCCGCTGGCGCTCGGCGGTGGGGGTGCTGCCGTCGAGGCGGAGCCAGTCGATCCCGACGCTGGCGAGCATCGGCGCGACCAGATCGAGCAGCGAGGTCCACTGGGAGAAGACCAGGGCCCGGTGGTCGGCGGCGACGAGCGACTCGATCGTCTCGCGGAGCAGCGAGAGCTTGGCCGAGCCGGCTCGGCCGTCAGCGCCCGGCACCAGCGCCGGGTGGCAGGCGGCCTGTCGCAGGCGCAGCAACGCCTCGAGGGCAGCGATCACGCTGCCGCCCTGGGCCAGGGCCCGTAGCATCTCCTCGCGGGTACCGGCGCGCACGGCGTCGTAGAGCGCTCGCTCCGTCGCGGAGAGCTCGCAACGCAGCACCACCTCGGTACGCGGCGGCAGCTCGGCCGCCACCTGGCGCTTGAGCCGCCGCAGCACGAAGGGACGGATCCGTCGCCGCAGGCGGGCGGCCGCCGCCGCATCGCCGTCGGCGATCGGCCGAGCGTAGCGGTCGGCGAAGTCCGACCGGCCCCCGAGCAACCCGCGGTCGAGCCAGTGAAAGAGGCTCCAGAGGTCCTCGAGGCGGTTCTCCACCGGTGTCCCGGTGAGCGCGATCAGGAACGGCGCTCGCAGCTCGTAGGCGGCGCGTGCCACCTGGCTGTCGGGATTCTTGATCGTCTGGGCCTCGTCGAGCACCACCGTCTCCCAGCGCTGAGCGGCGAGGCGCTCGATGTCCCGGCGGAGGATCGCGTAGGTGGTGAGGGTCACCGCCGCCGCGGGGTCGAGGGCGCGGTCCGGCCCGTGGTAGGTCGCGTGGGTCAGGCCGGGGCGGAACCGCTCGATCTCGGCGCCCCAGTTACGCAGCACGCTCGTCGGCGCCACCACCAGCGTCCGGCCGCGGATCGCACACAGCGCCTGCAAGGTCTTTCCCAGGCCCATGTCGTCGGCGAGCAGCGCGCCGAGGCCGGCACGACGAAGGAAGCAGAGCCAGTCGACCCCCTGCCGCTGGTAGTCCCGCAGCGGCAGGGCCGGGTCGAGGTCCGCCGGCAGCTCGACCTGCGGGATGTCGACCCGGTCGTCGTCGACCGCTCCCCGGCTGGTGTCGAGCAGCGGGCGCAGGCCCTCGAGGGCCGGCGGCGGTGGCTGCTCGAGGGCGTCGGCGAGCCGCAGCAGGTCGAGCCGGGCCGCGGGGGGCAGCCGGCCCTGCTCGTCGCGCTCGTCGCGGGCGGCGAGCAACGCCGCCAGGTGATGCCCGTGGCGCTCCAGCCACTGCTCCGGCAGCGGCGCCCAGCCGCCGTCGAGCAGGGGGACGTGATCCTCTCCCCGCTGCCAGGCGGTGATCACCCGGGCCAGATCGGCGCCGGCCGACGCCGATCCGGCCTGGGCGAACCGAAGCTCGAAGCCCTCGCCGTCGTCGATCGCAAGCTCGGGCGAGAGGTCGCCGCCATCAGCCGCGAAGGCGCTCAGCCCCTCGCCGATCACCGGGCCGGCGAAGGCCGCCGGGCCCGCCGCCAGGCGGGCTGCCAGGCGGAAGGCCTCGAAGCCGACGAAGTGGCTCGGGCGGTCGGCGCGCAGGCCGAGCTGCTCGTCGCTCTGAGCGCGGAGCCGGCGCTCGGCGACCTCGTCGCGCATCGGCAGCGGCGCCGAGTGATCGAGCAGCGAGAGCTCACCACCGCGCACCTCGGCCACCGGCGGATCGCCGTAGACCACCACCGGCCAGAGGGTCAGCCGCTCGCCCTCGCCGCTCCCGCCCCCGGCCTCGGCGTGAAGGCCGAGGCGCGGCCGGCTGCGGCTCGCCCGGGGTAGCCGCCTCGAGCGGATCTCCAGCGGCAGGCGTGCCTCGAGCGCCGGGATCACCCGCGTCGCGAGCTCGGCCGCCTCGGTGGGGGCGAAGCGACGCCCCCGGGCGAGCAGGGCCAGCTCGTCCCGGCTCAGCGGCACCTCTCCCACCGGGCGCAGGGTGTCACCGACGCGCACCGCGCCGTTCTCGAACACCTCGTCGATCGCCTCGACGTGGCCGACCCGCAGCAGGAAGCCTCCATCGGCCGCATCGTCCTCGACGTAGGCCCGCAGCTCGGCCGCCTCGCCGTCGACCTCGACCGGCGCGCCGTCGAGGGTCACGTCGCGGCACCCGGGCAGCGCGCCCAGCAGCGCGAGCATCCGCTGGCCGCTGATCCAGCCCGGCGGGCGGGCGCCGAGGACCCGGTCGACGGCCATGTCCTCGGTGCTGGCGAGCGCACGAGGCCGCTGGTCCCCTCGTCCGCCGCAGAGTGACGTCAGCGGCGCCCGCAGGCAGCGCTCTTCACCCGTGCGGGGATCGACCAGCACCCGCTCGAAGCGCAGCTTGTCCCCCGCGCGGGTGAAGCGGTAGGCGGGGTGGGGCAGCCCCGCCCCGCCCGTGACACTCGCCCTGGGATCCGGAGCCTCGGGGGCTGCTGGAGCCGGCCTGTCCCGGGGGAGCTGTCGACCCGATCGGCGTGCTCGGCGCAGGGCGATCACCGCCGCCGCCACGTGCTCGCACGGGTCGACTCTGCCCTGGCAGTCGCAGGTCCAGTCCTCGTCGTCGACGACCAGCGTCACCGTCGGGCTGACCATCCGACCCGGGACCTGTACCGCGAGGAAGATCTCGTCGCCGTCGTCCTCGTCAGGCTCACCACGGGCGCTCACGGCCCCGCCGCGCGCCAGCTCGACCCCCCGGGACCAGGTGCGCGGCGAGCAGCTCCCGCGCACCGCTTCGAACAGCTCGTCCATTTCCGATCCCGTCAATCAGCTTCACTGGCTGAGGTCGCGGAGCCGTTCACCGCGGCCAGCGCGAGGTCCTGGTAGGCGTGGAACAGGCGGTGGCAGTAGTCGTCCCAGTGGGCGCAGACCTCCCGGGTCCGCTCGTCGTCGGTGAGCAGCGACGGGTGGCCGAGCAGGGCGTAGGCCTCCTCGGCCAGCGCGGTGACGACCGATCGATCCGCGCCGCGGAGGAGGCTGCCGACGAATTCCTGGGGCGTGTACCACTCACGTACCCGCTGGCAGTCGCGGAAGATCTGGGTCAGCAGCGTGTTGCGCGGCCCCTCCCAGAGCTCGTTGATCGCCGCGTCACGGAAGAGCCGGGGGATCGCCGAGAAGTCCTCGATCACGCCGTGACCGCCGAGCACCGACATCGCCGAGCGGATCGCGTCGGTGGCGTCCCAGGTGGTGGTGATCTTCTGCAGCATGATCAGCTCGCGGATGTCGAAGCGCTTGCGACGCACGGCGCGCGGGACGTCGTCGCGCAGTCCTCCCTCGAGGCCGCCGTCGGGCGAGAGCAGCTCGCGGTAGATCTTGAAGGCTGCGGCGGTGGTGCGCTGGGCGTCGCGCTCGAGGCGGTCGAGCTGCCCGGCGAGCATCGGGAAGCGCGCGATCGGTATGCCGAAGGCCTCGCGGAAGTCGGCGTAGCGGCGCGCCTCGCGCGCGACCCGGGTCATCGACGACGCGGCCGAGAGGCCCACGGTCAGCCGGGAGTAGGTCAGCACGATGCCGACCACGTTGGCCAGGCCGCGATCGAGGAGACCGACGGGGTAGCCGATGGCGCCGTCGAAGGTCATCTCGGCGGTGGGTAGCTCGCAGGTGCCCATCTTCCACTTCAGCTTGTCGATCGTGCAGCCGTTGCGGACCTCGCGCTGCTTGTTGCCGGGCAGCCACATCGGCACGACGAAGATGCCGATCGCCTCCGATCCGGAGGGCTTGGCGGTGACCAGCGCGTAGTCGGCGTGGGCCACCGAGCAGAAGTACTTCTTGCCGTAGAGCCGGTAGCTGGTCTCGGTCGCCGCGGTGACGGTCTCCTTGACCGCCTCGACCAGGTTCGACGGCACGTCGGAGCCGCCCTGGATCTCGGTCAGGTACTGGGCGCCGATGGCGAACTCTCCGTCGACACCCTCCTTGACGTGCCGCAGGATACGCTTGGTCTCGGGGGTGTCGGCAAACCGGTCGAGCAGCTCGACCATCCCCTCGGTGCAGGTCACGGGACAGGCGATGCCCGCCTCGCCGTTTTGGTAGATCAGGAACATCTTCGCCAGCCGTACCCAGCTCGGCGTCGCTCGCGCGAAGAGCCCCTCGCTGAAGACCTCGCCCTCCAGCTGCTCCAGCTCGGCCGGCCGGACCAGCCGGTCGACCCGCCGGTTGTGACCGTCGAAGTGGACCAGGAAGGGGCGCTTCTCGAGCCGCGCGATCGACTCGGACAGATCGCGCCAGCGCCGCGAGGCCCTGCTCGAGAGCTCCCGGGCCGCGGCGTCCACCGCCTCCCATTGATCGCCGGCAAAGTGGCGGAGCACGCGTTGCAGGAACGGGTCGTCGGCGTAGTAGTCGACGCCGTCGCGCCACTCCAGGTAGCTGTCGAAGCCGTACGGGTTGTCGCGATCGGGAAGGGACATCGGTTGACTCCTGCCAGGTCGTTCGGAGAGCCCGAAGATATCCTGGGGCCCCCCGGCGCCGCAACGGTCCTGGCGCCCTCTGGTCACTCTGAGAGGGTTTTCCGGTTTTGCCGCATCCTGCAGACTATATTCTTTGGCGGTTCTTCACTATGCTGTCGGCGTCATGGGTCGGCGAAAACATGGAGATCGTCCGCCCCCCGAGCCCGGCCAGGAGAAAGGGCGGCTCTTCGTGCCCAGCCAGCGGGTGACCGCTGGTGTGCCCGACGAGATGGCCGCCAACTTCGAGCACGCCGAGCGGGCGGTGCGGGGACTCTTCTCCGAGATCGTCGCCGATCCCTCCCGGGCGCTGATCGAGATCGGCGGTCACCGCTACCTGCTGATGCGGGCGAGCGCCCTGTCGATCGACTTTCTCGAGACGGTCTGTCACCGGTTTTCCGAGGAAGGGGAGGTCGAGGGCTGGCGGATCGCCAGCGCGCTGTTGTTCGACATCGCCCACACCGTGGGGATCAACGACGCCCGCGCGCTGCACCGGCCGCTGGCGCTCGAGGACCCGATGGCGCGCCTGTCGGCCGGGCCGGTTCACTTCGCCTATTGCGGATGGGCCCAGGTGCGAATCCGGCCGGAGAGCGCCCCGAGCCCGGACGACAGCTTCCTGCTGGTCTACGACCACCCCTACTCGTTCGAGGCCGACGCGTGGATGCGCGCCGGTCGACGCGCCTCCGCGCCGGTCTGCGTGATGAACAGCGGCTACTCCTCCGGCTGGTGCGGCGAGAGCTTCGGCCTCGACCTGACCGCGATCGAGGTCAGCTGCCGGGCTCGGGGCGACGAGGCGTGCACCTTCGTCATGGCGCCGCCCTCGCGGATCGACGAGCGCGTGGCCGCCCTCTTCGGCGACGTCGCGACCGGGGAGCGGATCCCGGCCGTCTCGACCTACTTCGGCGAGAAGGCGGTCAGCGACGGCCTGCGGCAGAGCGAGCTGCGGCTGCGGACGATCCTCGATGGAATCCCGCTGCCGGTGCTGATCGCCGAGCCGAGGGGCGGCGGCCTGGTCTACGGCAACGCCAGCGCGGTGGCGACCTTCGGCCTCGAGCGGGCGGCGGTCACTGGTCAGCCCTGCGCCGATCTCTTCGTCCGCCGGGGCACCCTCGCGCACCTGATCAGCGAGCTCGAGGCGGGCTGCGCCGTGGAGGGGCGCGAGCTACGCTTGCGTGGCGGCGACGGGACGACCTTCTGGGCGCTCGTCTCCTGCCGTTTCATCGCCCAGGACGACGGTAGCCACGAGCTGCTGATGACGGCGATCGACATCTCGGGGCGCAAGCAGACCGAGGGCCGGCTGCTGCGTGCCAAGCAGCAGAGCGAGACGGCCAACCTGCGACTAGAGCGCTCAATCGACCACGCCGAGCGGCTCGCCCAGGAGGCCGAGCGGGCCAACGCCGCCAAGGGCGAGTTCCTCGCCAACATGAGCCACGAGCTGCGCACGCCGATGAGCGGCATCATCGGCATCGGCGAGCTGCTGCGCGGCACCGGCCTGTCGGACGAGCAGAGCGAATACGTCGAGATCATCCTGCGCTCGAGCCACGGGCTGCTGACGATCATCGATGACCTCCTCGACTACGCCAAGGTAGAGGCCGGCAAGCTCGAGCTCGAGCGGGGCGAGCTGTCGGTGCCGGCAGTGGTCGAGGAGACGGTGCAGATGCTTTGCCCCCGCGCCTTCGCCAAGGGGATCGATCTGGCGTTCCTGATCGACCCCAGGATCCCGCGGCTGCTGGTCGGCGACGCCGGGCGGCTCCGACAGGTGCTAATCAACCTGATCGACAACGCGATCAAGTTCACCAGCCGCGGCGGGGTGGTGGTCCGCGTCGACCGGGTGGCGCTCCCGTCCTCCGGCGCGGCAGCGCCCTGCGAGCTCCGCTTCGAGGTCGATGACTCCGGGGTGGGTATTGCGCCGGAGCAGCAGCAGCGGGCCTTCGAGTCCTTCTCCCAGCTCGACGGATCGGCCTCGCGCCGGCACGGCGGCGCGGGCCTCGGGCTGGCGATCAGCAGACAGCTGGTCGAGCTGATGGGTGGTGAGATCGGTGTCGCGAGCGAGCTCGGCGGGGGGGCGCGGTTTTGGTTCAGCGTGCCCTTCGAGCTCGGCGACGAGCGGCCGGAGCGGCCGCCGCCAGCGCGCGAGCTCGAGGGAGTGCGGGCGCTGCTGGTCGATGCGAACCGGGCTAGTCAGCGCGTGCTGCGGGAGCTGCTCGACCGCGCCGGCTGCGGCGTTCGGACCGTCGCCGACCCGCAGCAAGCTGCGGCGCTGCTCGGCGCGGCCACCACCGCCGGAGAGACGGCCTTCGACATCGTGGTGCTGGTCGCCGAGTTGAGCGGCAGCGACGATCCGCTCCGGGAGGAGGAGCAGGTGGCAGCGATCGTCGCCGCCGGCGATCCGTCGCTGC
>JAUVBO010000010.1 GCA_030591195.1 Pseudomonadota bacterium | reverse complement strand
GCGCTCGCTGGGCAAGGGCTACGGCCGGGCTGCGGTGATCCGCGCCGCGGAGCGGCTCGCCGGAGCCGGGATGCGTACCTTCTGGTATTTCATTCTCGGCGCGCCCGGCGAGACGCTCGAGACGCTCGAGGAGACACTCGACCTCTGCGCGACCCGGATCCCGCCGACGGACCTGGTCCACTTCACCACCGGCATCCGGGTCTACCCGGGCACGCCGCTGGCGGGGGAGCTCAAGGCATCGGGCTGGTTCGACCCGGACGATCCGCTGCTGTTGCCGTCGTGGTACGTCGCGCCGACCGTGGGCCTCGGGCCGCTCTATGACCGTCTGCTGCGGGGCGCCGCGGCCCACCCCAACTGGATGACCAACGGCGAGACGATCCTCGGCCCCCGCAAGGCGTGGCTGCTCAAGCGGCTCCTGCGGCTGATCGGCGGCAGCGGCCCGTTCTGGACCCACCTGCCGCGGCTGCTCGCCCTCAGTGGACGGAGCGGCTTGCGGGCGCGGCAATTGGAGGAGAACCGCCGCCGGGTGGCCCGGATGGAGGACGTGGTCGGACCTCGAGGACGGTGACCGCCGGTTGCCCGTCCGGCCCGGTCGGTGTTACGACGGAGACAGTAGCGATCAACAGAGGTGAAGCGAATGCGGGGATTTGCCCGGGTCAGCGCCGCGGTGCCAGCCTGCGGGGTCGCGGACTTCGCCGAGAACCGCGCCAACACCCTAGCTCTCTGGCGTCAGGCCGACGCCGAGGGCAGCGCGCTGGTGGTTTTTCCCGAGCTGGGGCTGTCAGCCTACTCGGTACGTGACCTGTTCTTCGACCGGCGCCTGCTCGAGGCTTGCCGCGAGTCGCTGGTGGCCCTCGCCGAGCAGGGGCGCGAGCTCGCCCCCCTGGCGCTGGTGGGCCTGCCGTTGGTGGTCGGCGCCGGGATCTACAACGTCGCCGCGGCGATCTCCGGCGGGCGCGTTGTCGGTCTGGTGCCCAAGGCCTACCTGCCGTCCTACCGCGAGTTCGAGGAGGCCCGCTGGTTCCGCCCGGGCACCGAGGTGGCGCAGGGCGCCACGGTGGGACTGAGTGGCGCGGAGGTCCCCTTCGGCACGGATCTGCTGTTCGAGGCTGACGGAGCATCACCGTTAGCGGTGGGGGTCGAGATCTGCGAGGACCTCTGGGTCCAGCAGCCGCCGAGCGCACGGCTGGTGTCGGCTGGCGCGAACGTGATCTGCAACCTCTCGGCCTCCAACTTCACCATCGGCAAGGCCGAGCTGCGGCGCCTGCTGGCCTGCTCGGCCGCCGATCGGGGCAAGTGCGCCTATATCTACGTCGCCGCCGGCCCGGGCGAGTCGTCGACGGACCTCGCCTTCGATGCCGACGCTTTCATCGTCGAGAACGGCCGCGAGCTGTCGAGCTCGGTCCGCTTCAGCCGCGACAACCAGCTGCTGACGGTGGACGTCGACCTCGAGGCGCTCTTGCACGAGCGGCTGGTCACCGGCACCTTCTCCGACTGTGCCCGGGAGCTGCTCGCCTCGGGCCCGGCTTTCCGGCGCGTGCGGTTTGGCGCCCCCGCCGACGTCAGCCGTCCCCTGCGGCGGGAGGTCTCCCCCCACCCGTTCCTGCCGAAAGATCCGGCGACCCTCGCCACCCGCTGCTGGGAGATCTTCGAGATCCAGACCAACGCGCTGGCGACGAGGATCAAAGCCGCCGGGATCGACCGGCTGGTGCTCGGAGTCTCTGGCGGGCTCGACTCGACTCACGCGGCGCTGGTCTCGGCCGTGGCCCTCGACCTGCTCGGCCTGCCACGATCGAGCCTCGACTGCGTCACCATGCCGGGGCTCGGCACGTCGCGCACCACCCGCGGCAACGCCGAGCTGCTGACCGAGGCCCTCGGTGCTCGCTTCCGTGAGGTGTCGGTCTCGGAGATGAGCCGGGTGGTGCTCGCGGCGGTGGCGCACCCGGCAGCCGGCGGCGATGGAGATGACGCCACGGTCGAGGCGCTGGTGCAGCGGCTGCGCGCCGATCCGGCCCTGGCCGACACCACGGTGGAGAACGTCCAGGCGCGGCTGCGAACGCTGCTGCTGATGACCCTCGCCAACCAGCACGACGGGCTGGTGGTCGGTACCGGAGACCTGTCGGAGAAGGCGCTCGGATGGGCGACCTATGCCGGCGACCAGATCTCGATGTACGACGTCAACGCCAGCGTGCCGAAGACGCTGATCCAGTTCGTCATCCGCTGGGTCGCCAACGAGCGGCTCGAGAGCTGGTCCGCGGGCGATCCCGCCCGGCTGCGCGAGGTGCTGCTGTCGATCCTCGACACGCCGATCTCACCCGAGCTGCTGCCGGTCGACTCCAACGGGGAGATCGCCCAGCTGACAGAGGAGGCCATCGGCCCCTACGAGCTGCACGACTTCTTTCTCTATCACTTCGTCCGGCACGGTGCCCGACCGACCCGGATCCTCGAGCTCGCCGGGGAGGCCTTCGGCGAGCGCTACCCCGTCGAGGAGCTCAAGCGCTGGCTGTCGCTCTTCTTCCGCCGGTTCTTCGCCAACCAGTTCAAGCGCTCCTGCACGGCCGATGGTCCGAAGGTCGGCATGGTGGCCCTGTCGCCGCGGGGCGACTGGCGGATGCCCTCGGACGCCCAGGTCGCGGCGTGGGTCGAGGAGGTCGAGCGGTTCGGCGAGGCGTGAGCGCGAGCCGGGCGTCGGTTGTGCGGGGCCACCGGCTTCGGTAGAGTTGACCAAGGACTACTGGCTAGTAGATGGAGGATTGCGCGATGTCCGTACGGGCTCAGGTCATCAGGCTCGCCCTCGCCCTGGCTGCGGTCGGGTTGCTGTCGCTCGCCTGCACGGCGGCGCTCGACTTCGACCAGCTCAACGCCGAGCCAGTGGACGGTGCGGTGGACGACGGCGCCGCCGACGCGAAGCCGGACCTCGGTCCGACGCCGGACATGAAGACCTGCACGCCGGGCGGCCCCTGCACGGTCGCGGGCCAGCACGGAACCTGCTCCCAGGGCGCGCAGCAGTGTGAGGCATCGGGGGTCGGGACGTGCAAGCAGGTGGTCCAGCCCTCCGCCGAGACGTGCGACGGCAGGGACACCGACTGCGACGGCACGGCTGACAAGGACGACCTGCAGGCCCACCAGTCGTGCGGCGACAAGATGTTCTGCGCCGGGTCGGCCTGTCAGGCCGGATGCTCGGCCGACGGCGACTGCACCAACAGCAACACCTGTGACACGGCGTCGAACAAGTGTGTCTGCGGCGGCCGGGACGGCTGCACCGGCGAGAACCTGTGCGTCGAGGGCAAGTGCCTCTGCGGCGGCAAGCTCAGCTGCGGGTGGGGCGAGAGCTGCACCGGCGGCAAGTGCACCTGCGGCAGCGAGACCAACAGCAGCGGGCCTGTTTGCAGCCAGCCGAACCCGCGCTGCGTCCAGGGCCACTGCGCCTGCGATGGCAACTCGATCTGCAAGACGGCCGAGAACTGCCAGAGCGGCATCTGCAACTGCGGAGGCTCGGCAGGCCCGGCGGAGGGGCCCTTCTGCCCGCTGGGGACCTGCGCGCCGACCGAGGGCAAGTGCGAGGGCGTGCCGGTGGACGCGGGCCCGGACCTGGCCCCCGACATCGGCGTGGATGATCTCGGCGTGGACGATCTTGGCGTCGACCAAGGAACGCCGGCGGACGGACAGCTCGACGGCCCGGCGCCCGATGGCCAGGTCGACGGCCCCGATCCTGATGCACCGGCCGTCGACAGCGGCGTCGATGCCACCCCGCAGGATTCCCAGCCCGACGCCGACAGCGCCGCCTGAGCGCCGCTGCCTGAGCCCCGAGGGCCCAACAGCTCCCGATCAGCCGCCACGCGTGGTCTGGTCCTTCGCGAGAGGCCGATCAATGGACACCCCAGCCGGGATCAACGCCGCCCTGGGCACGATGGAGCAGGGACGGGTCGGCACCGACGACGGCGTCGAGTTGCTCTACCAGGCCTTTGGCGCCGGTCCGACAGTCGTCTTCGCCAACGGCATCGGCGTGCGTTACCCGGGCGCGGTCAAGCAGGTGCAGGCCCTGCGCGGGCGCTACCGCGTCCTCTGCTGGGACTACCGGGGCATCGGCCAGAGCGTGATGCCCCCCGAGGCCGACGTCTCGATGGCCCGCCACGCCGGGGACGTGGTGGCGATCCTCGACCACCTCGAGATCGACGACGCGATCCTCGTCGGCTGGAGCATGGGGGTACAGGTCTCGCTGGAGGTCGTCCGTGCCCACCCCGACCGGGTCCGCGGCATCGTCGCCCTGCTCGGTGGCTGCGGGCGTCCCTTTGACGATGCCTTCCCCAGCCCCGTGGCCCGCGCGACGCGAGGCCTCTTTGGCTGGCTCCATCGTCACCCCGACCTGATGCAGGGAGCCTTCGACCTGGCGGTGGCGATCCCCGACGTCGCCTTCTCGGCGATGTCGAAGATGACCTTCGTCGGTCGATCGGCCGACCGCGACGTCTTCGCCGCCAACGTTCGCTCGGTGGCGGGGGTGGACAAGCGGATCTACACCAGGACGATGCTCGCGCTGGCCGAGCACAACGCCTGGGATCTGCTGCCCGAGGTGGCCTGCCCGGCGCTGGTCGTCGCCGGCTCCCGTGATTGGCTGACGCCGCCGCGGGTGGCCCGGCGGATGGTCGCGGCGATGCCCGCGGCGACCTACCACGAGGTGCCCGGCGGTACCCACTTCGCGCTGATCGAGCAGTCCGAGTCGATCAACCGCTGGCTGGTTGACTTCGTCGATCGGGTCCACGGCTGACCGCGGTCGAGCCCGCCTGGCTCAATCGGCCCCCAGCGTGTATTCTTTTCCGTCTATCAAACCAGTCAGTTGCAGAGCGCAACCCGTAGCGGGGGGCTTGGATGAGCAGGCGCTGCCCGACCTGTCACCGCGAGTTTGACCAGGGGTATTTGCGTTGTCCTTATGACGGAGCGACCCTGATGGGTACCGCCGAGGTCTCGGCGGCCAACGACCCGTTTATCGGCCGCCAGGTCGCGGGGACCTATCAGATCGTCCGCCGAATCGGCAGCGGGGGGATGGGGTCGGTCTACGAGGCGCGCCACGTCCGGCTCGACTCGGCCTTCGCGATCAAGATGCTGCACATGCAGCTGAGCCCCAACGAAGAGATCCTCGCGCGCTTTCACCGCGAGGCTCGCTCGGCGAGCCAGCTCAAGCACCCCAACATCCTCGACGTCTTCGACGTCAACAAGACCGAGGACAACGTTCACTACATCGTCGAGGAGTTCCTCGAGGGCAGCCCACTGTCCGACGTGGTGGACCGGGAAGGCACCCTGTCGGTGTCCCGCACGGCGCACATCATCGGGCAGGTCTGCGACGCGATGTCGGCCGCCCACGACCGGGGGATCGTCCACCGGGACCTGAAGCCGGAGAACATCTTTCTGATCCAGAAGGGCGACGACTGTGACTTCGTCAAGGTGCTCGACTTTGGCATCGCGAAGATGCAGCAGGAGGGCAGCACCCAGCTGACCCAAGCGTCGCAGGTGATGGGCACGCCAGACTACATCTCGCCGGAGCAGGCCGCTGACAGCAAGGCGGTCGACCACCGCAGCGACGTCTACTCGACGGGGGTGATCCTCTACCGGATCTTCACCGGGCGACTGCCCTACGAGGTGGCCAACCCGATCCTCGCCCTCGAGACGGTGCGCAAGGAGTCGCCGGTGCCGCCGAAGCAGCGGCGGGCCGACCTGCCCGACGAGATCGCCGCGGTGATCGAGCGGGCGATGGCTCGCAGGCCGGACGATCGTTACCAAACGATGGGCGAGCTCGCCGCGGCGGTCCACGCGCTGGTCGGCGCGGTGGACGTCAAGGTGGCCGCTCCGACGATTCCCCAGACCATGCATCAGCCGATAGCCGGCGGCTCGAGCGTGGAGCCGACGCCGGTGCCGGTGACGGGGCCGCAGCCTCCGGCGGCAGGTCAGCACCCGACGCCGTTGCCGGCGACGAAGATCACCGAGCAGGGCCAGCGCCGGGCCGACGCTACTGGCTCGCCGATCCCGCCCACGGCCGAGCAGGCGGCGGTGGCCAAGCCCACGCCGTCGAGCCCCGAGCTGTTCCGCAAGATCGGTGGCGGGCCTGGTGGCGGGCCGACGCCGATGGCCGGAGCGGTGGGCGAGGCGACTCAGAGCGTGGTGGGCAAGAAGCCCGTCTGGGTCTTCCTCGGCGCCGGCGTGGTGGTGGTGGGGGCGGTGGTGGTGGTGGCGATGACCGTCGGCAAGGGAGGTGGCGGTGGTGGCAGCGACGCGGGCGGGTCCGCGGGTGATCCCCGGAGAGTGGATTCCCCCGGGGTCGACGCGCCGGCGTCGCCCGCCGACGCCGCGGTGGCGCGCAAGCCCGGCACCGGTCCAGCGCCCGACGGCCGGACCGCGACCGACGCGGGTCCGCCGCTGGTGGCCGGGATGACCTACGTCGCCGGCGGCTCGTTCAAGATGGGCCGGGCCGACGGTAGCCCGCTCGAGCGGCCGGTACACCCGTGTCGGGTCGGGCCGTTCTACCTCGACCAGCGGGAGGTCTCCGAGGGTGACTTCGCGGCCTTCCTCGGCGGCGCGGCGGGAGAGGCGGTGGCGGGCGGGGCGCCCTGGAAGGGTTTCAAGCCCAAGGGTGACGGCAAGCTGCCCCTGGTCAGCGTGACCTGGAAGGAGGCCCGCAGCTATTGCCAGGACCAGGGCAAGCGGCTGCCCACCGAGGCCGAGTGGGAGCTCGCGGCTCGCGGCGAGGATCTGACGTCGCTCTATCCGTCCGGCGCCGAGCCTCCCGGCCCGGAGGCGGCGAACTTCTGCCGCCAGGGCAAGAAGTGCAGCAAGGAGCAAGCGATCCTCAAGCCGGCGGCGCGCACGCCGATCGCCGGCCTCTGGGATATGATAGGCAACGCGGGCGAGTGGGTCGACGACCGCTTCGGCGGCTACACCACGGTCTGCGGCCGGCGGACGACGCCGCCGCGGGCGTTCCGCTTCGGCCGGGCCTGGCGCAAGTTCCGGGTGATCCGGGGCGCGAGCTTCGGCGACTTCCACAAGGAGCGCTTGACGGCGACCTATCGGTTCTTCAACTTTGCCAGCCAGCGACTGCCGATGGTCGGCTTCCGCTGCGCCAAGGATGGCCCGGAGTAGAGCACATGAGACCAACGTTATCGACGCTACGGCTCGTCGCTATCGGCTGTCTGCTGCCGGTGACGGCCGCGGCGCAGATCCCGATTCCCAAGGTGCCGGCGTCGGGCTCACGGCCCGCCAAGCGGGGCAAGGTGGCCAAGGCCAAGGCCCGGGTCGAGGCCCTCGGCGCTCAGGCGGCGCTGATCAAGGAGATGAAGAAGTGGGCCTCGACCAACAAGAGCGAGCTGCAGAAGATCTACACCAACTCGCTCGACAACTTCAAACAGGCGCGGACGGCGATCTACCGGGCCAAGGGCCAGGCGGTCCCGCGCTACAAGCCGCCCCAGGGCTTCGAGGTCTCGGTGGCGCGGCTGTCGGGCAGCAGCAGCTACCCGACCTACTCGAGCTACAAGGTCCCCACCGTCGATCCGGACGACTTCTACATCCACGTGCAGGCCGACTACCCCGACGAGTGGGTCAAGGGTCGACGGCGGATGCGGATCAAGTGGTACATCTACGACGACAGCTACCTGCCGACGGCCTCGCCGTACCAGAACGAGGACAAGGCGATCTACCGCTCGAAGTACCACTCGAAGGGGATCTCCACCCGTTCGATTCGCTACCGCAATCACGTCACGGGCCTCGGGCTGCTGCCCGGGCGCTACTTCGCCGCGGTGGTCTTTCGCGAGTCCTACACCGCGGGCAAGCACAAGAGCTACAGCAAGCGGGAGAAGCAGGTCTCGCTGGCGGCCTTCCGCATCGCGCGCTCGGCGCCTCCCGGGGTCAAGCTGCTGCTGCCCCACTTCCGCGACTGGTACGGCACCTATAAGAAGAAGATCACCCTCGGCAGCGTCAGGGCCAGCGGCAACAAGAGGCGAATTACCGTCAGCGGCTCGTTCGATCGGGCGGAGTTCAACCCTGACCTGGCGCCGGCCTACATCGAGGTCGCGACCACCACCGGCGCGCGGGTGATCTACCGGGCCCGGGTCAAGATCCGCAAGGCGACCAACAACCGCTTCAGCGCCAAGATCGGCAAGCACGGCCTGTCGCCAGGGACCCACCGGCTGCGGGTGACGATCTACACCGAGTACGCCACCGGCCGGAAGTACTACAAGCCCTTCGAGGGCTGCCGGTCGGAGCAGAAGGTGGAGGTGACGGTCCGATGACGACGACGATGATCGTATCCGAGCGGATCAAGCGGCTCGCCATCAGCTCCGGCGTGGGCCTGACGTTGTTGCTGGTGGCCGGTGGCGCCGACGCCCGGCGTGCGCCGAAGCAGCAACTCGCCGAGCTCGAGGCCGCGGCGCAGAAGCTGTCGAAGTCGATCGACTCCGATGTGCAGTGGCTCTTTCGCTACCAGGTCGAGACCGGCTGGTACCGCAGCCGGCTGATGGCGTTGCAGGACCAGTGGCGGGTGCTGATGACCCGCTTCGGCGTGCGCAAGGAGCCGGGGCGCAAGTCGAGCTACCCGGCGCCGCCGCGCAGCGGTTTCCGCATCGACGCGGTGGTCGGCTCGCAGGAGCTGAGCTTCGCCAAGGCGCGGCTCGGCGCCGGCTGCAAGCAGATGCGCGGCTGCAAGCTCTGGCTGCGGATCTCCTTCGGCAAGGAGCACGTCAACAAGGCCGCCCGGTTCGAGGTCTCCGCTGACCTGACCTCGTCGAGCGGCCGGCGCTACGCGGTGCCGACCAAGGACTTCACCGTCAAGCAGGCGGTGATGATCGTCGACGTGCCGCTCGACCGGATCTACCTGCCCAAGGGACGAAACTCGGGCACGGTCAAGGTGCTCGGCGAGCAGACCTTCAAGCGCCGGCGCTTCACCCTCGACATCAGCCGTTAGACCCGACCCAGGCCCGCTGTCAGGCTCGCGGGACGACCTCTCGCAGGTCGATCGCAAGATCGTCAGCCGCCTGACCGCGATCGATGACCGCCGCGAGCTGATGACGTTCGCCGAGCCGCTGCTGCCAGAGCTGCCAACGACTCGGGTCATCGTCGATCGGGGGAGCGAAGGCGATGGCGAGGCCGGCGCTCGGGTCGTCGCCGATGGTCAGCGCGAAGCGGTCGAGGGGCAGGGCGAGCCCGAGACCGCGGGCCTTGAGGTAGGCCTCCTTCAGCGTCCACAGCTCGTAGAACCGGCGCTGGCAGGCTGGGCCCTCGAGCTGGCTGATCCCGGCGAGCTCGGTGGGGGCGAAGAAGTGCTCCGGATGGTCGAGGTGCTGGCCCACCCGCGTCGCGTCCTCGGCGTCGAGGCCCACCTCGCGCTCGCAGCTGACCAGCAGCGCGACCAGGCCGTCCGTGTGGGTCAGGTTGAACCGGATCGTCGGCGCCGCCGCCGGAGCGCTGAGGACTGGCTGGCCGTGGTCGCCCGTGGCGAAGACCCACTCCGCGGGTGAGACGGCCGGGGCGTAGCGCGAGAGGGTGGTACGGACCAGCACCCGGGCGACGAGCTGGGTCAGCCGATCGCGCTCGAACACGTAGCGGTGCATCCGGCGCAGCTCGTCGTCGGTGAGCAGTCGCCGGTAGGACTCGAGCAGGGACGGCTCGGCGGCCACCCGCTCCGGGTAGACGTACCAGAGGTCCGCGTGTCGCGGGTCGAGGGTCGCGCGCTCGCTCATCGGCGCTCCGGCAGGATCTGTCGCAGGTAGCTGCCGATGCCGCGCTGCCGGTCCCACTGGGCGGGGTAGCCGAGGGAGACCTCCTCGAACCGCACGCCGTCGCGCCAGCGGGTCGACGGCACGTGGAGGTGCCCGCTGACCACCGCCTCGACGTTGAACCGCCGGTGCCAGTCCTCCGTGAGGCGGGTCCCGCACCAGATCGAGAACCGCGGGATGCGGATCCGGATCAGGTCGTGGCGGAGCGGGAAGTGATTGACCAGCACCATCCGGACGCGCGCCGGCACTTCGCCGAGGCGGGCCGCGGTGAGCTCGCAGCGGGCAGCACACCAGTCGGCCCGTGAGCGGTGTGGCGCCGGGCTGAGGTAGAACTCGTCAGAGCAGAGGACCCCGTCGGCGCGGGCCCAGCGCACGGCCTCGCTCGCCGGGACCTCCGGCGGCCGGAAGCTGTAGTCGTAGAGCAGGAACAGCGGAGCGACCACGTACGCCTGGCCCTCGATCGCCAGCTCGGCGTAGGGGTCCTCAGGGGTCAACACGGAGCGCTGACGACAGATCTCGACCAGGTGCTGGTAGCGGTCCTGGCCGAGCAGATCCGGTCGTGCATCGCCGCGGAAGGTCCACAGATCATGGTTGCCGGGCACCCACGCCACGCGGGCAAAACGGTCGACGAGCCGGTCGAGGCACCAGACCAGATCCTGCGGGTCGTGGCTGACGTCGCCGGCCAGGAGCAGCCAGTCATCCGGGTGGTCACCGATCGCCTCGATGGCCTCGCGGTTCTCGGCATGGTCGAGGTGGAGATCGCTGATCGCGAGCAGGCGCATGCTGCCGAAGTGTAGCAACCGGCAAGTGATTTTCGAAAGATGCAGGTCGCTGTGGCCACCCAGGACTCCCGGCGGCGGCGGCAAGTGTCTGTCTTCACTATGGGTTGCTCTTGGCGCTCGTCGTGCATACGAACCTTGGTCGGGCATACCGGGCGCGTGCTGAGCCAGCGGTTCAGAAGGGAGTGCTTTGATGAACCAGAACGTTCGGGCGGGGCGATTCCTCGTCTTGCTGGCCGGGGCCTGCGCCCTGGCGGTCGGCTGCGGCGACGTGCCCGACTCGACGATGCCCTACGTGGCGCCCGGGCCCGGCGGCAAGGCCGAGGGCCCCTACACCTGCAAGCCGCCCGTCGAGGCGGAGCCGATGTCGAGCCCCGAGATCACGATCTCGATCGCCGACCCGCCGATGGTCCGCCTACGCGACCTCGACACTGGCGAGGTCAGGCACTACCGGGCCGGCGTCGGCGTGCTGAAGAACGGCGTCTCACGCTCCTGGGAGCCGGTGATCTTTGCCGGCACCAAGCGCTTCACTGTCAAGCCGCAGGCCCCCGAGGCTGGCTGTCGGACGCGGGTCTGGGCCGACCCGCACAGCGACGACACCGCGGCGTACTACGCCGGTCTGCCCTGGATGCCCTTCCGCGGCTACTACGCGATCCACGGGCCGATCGACCGCTACTGGGACGCCAACGGCGGCACGCTCAACCCGGGCTATGTCTCCCACGGCTGCATCCGCATGGCCTCCTTCGACATCCGCGAGCTCTACGCCCAGATCAAGCACCAGACCGCGGTGCCGCTGATCCTGACCAAGGACGGCTTCGGCCCGGCGGCCGAGCAGGAGGCCTACTACGGCGGCTGGATCATGGACACCTGCAGCGAGGACCACGACTGCCGTGGACTCGGCGCTGGACACGCCTGCCGCAAGTCGTCGGCGACCGCCGCCGACGGGCTGTGCACCAAGCGCTGCAGCCGCACCTGTCCCGATCGTATCGGCCGGGCGATGAGCTTCTGCATCGCCGACCTGAGCGACGAGACCAGCGGCTACTGCGTCAACCGCGCCGAGAAAGCCGACCAGTGCGCCGCGGGGCAGGCCTTCGAGGAGGACGTCTCACGCTTTGGCGACGAGGACTACGAGCCCCAGAGCGTCTGCAAGCCTGCTCTCGAGCAGCCCTAGCCTTCCGACCCCGACCGCGGGATGTAGAGGAAGCGGGCGTCGACGTTGGACAGGGCGCGGCGGGCGTTGTGCTTGATCTGGGGGTGGGCTCGCTCCATCTCCGTCAGCCAGCGCTTGAGCACCTGGCGCTGCTGGTCCTCGTCCCCGCAGCGGGCGCTGGCGCAGGGCACCACCGGGAAGTCGCGGGCCGCGGCGTAGGCGGCGACGTCGCGCTCGAGCGCGTAGCAGAGCGGGCGGATCACCTCCGGGGGCTCGTCACGCGTCAGCCGCGGCGGCATCGAGCGCAGCGCCCCGGAGAAGAAGGTGTTCAGCAGCAGCGTCTCGATCGCGTCGTCGAGGTGGTGACCGAGGGCGAGCTTGTTGTAGCCCTCGCCCTGGCAAAGGGTGTAGAGCACTCCGCGGCGCATCCGCGAGCAGAGTGGGCAGGCCGCCTGGCCCGGGCCGAGCTTCTCGGCGGCGAGGCGCCCGATCGGCGCCTCGACCATGTGCATCGGCACGCCTAGCCCCTCCACGTGGCGCTCGATCTCGTCCTTGCGGTAGCCGGGCCACCCCGGGTCGACGTTGGCCGCCGCGAGCTCGAAGCGCACCGGCGCCCGGCGCTGCAGGCGCAGCAGCAAGTGGAGCAGCGTATAGGAGTCCTTGCCGCCGGAGACCGCGACGAGGATCCGGTCGCTCTCCTCGATCAAGGAGAACGCGCCGATGGCCTCGCCGATGTTGCGAAGCAGCCGGCGCTCGAGCTTGTCTGTCGGCGAGCCGGTCAAGCATCTCCTCCGGGTCTGTCGAGCGGAAGCCCTTTCACAATCAACCAAGATCGAAGAAAATCCGTCCGTAGAATAGTCGAGACTGGACCCACGTCGACCAGAGATACCCAAGAGACGCGAGAAATCGGTCCAAGGAGGGCAACGTGCCGTCACGACGGGCAGGGATCCTCCGATCCCAGATCTTCCTGCTGCTGGGCCTGCCGCTCTATGTCGGAGTGGTGTGGGCGATGCAGCGGGTCCTCGGGATCGGAGCGCAGCCGGTGGGGTGGCTCCCGGCGCTGGTGCTGGTGCTGGTGCCATCGGTGCTCTGGTTGGTCTACTTCTATCTGCAGGACCGCTACGAGCCCGAGCCGACCCACTACGTGGTCTTCACCTTCTTGCTCGGCGCGCTCGTCGCGGCCCCGCTGGCCGGGTGGCTGATCGACGGCGTCTTCACCCTCGATCGCTGGGCGACCCTCGAGCGCTTCAGCGGCGCCCACGTGGCGGCGGCGTTCCTCGTCGTCGGGATCTCCCAGGAGCTGAGCAAGTACCTCGTCGTCCGCTACACCGTCTACCTCTCCGACGAGTTCGACGAGCCGGTCGACGGCATCGTCTACTGCACGGCGGCGGGCATCGGCTTCGCCACCGCGTTGAACTTCAAGTTCGTCGTCTCCGGCGTCCTGCCGACGGTCGGCGCGATCGACGCGACGATCACGACCCTCTCCCACGCCTGCTTCTCGGGGGCGGTGGGCTACGCCCTCGGCCAGGCGAAGTTCCGCGAGGGCGGCGGCCAGGGGATCCTCGTCCTCGGCCTGCTCGTCGCGGTGGCGCTCAACGGGGCCTTCTACCTGCTCCAGCCGGTGATCCGGTCTGGCTTCGATCTGTCGCCCTGGCGCAGCCTGGCCCTCGGCGCTGGCTTCGCGGCGATGGTCTTCGGCGGCATCACCTGGTTGGTGCGTCGTAGCCTCGCCCAGTCGGCCACGGCGGAAGCGACCACGAAGGGGGAGGGATGACCGTCGAGCGCAAGCACTCAACACGCGACGAACCCGGCATCGGGTCGGTGATCCTCAGGGGGGACATGCTGGTGCTCGCCGTGGCCGGCCTGCTGCTGCTCGGCGGCTGGGCGGTGCGTGCGCAGCACGTCGAGCGGACGGCGACCTACCGTGGGCACGGGGTCCAGCTCGAGCACCCCCGGGGCTGGTCGGTGGCCGAGGGGCGCAAGGGCGCCGAGCTGGGCCCGGGCCAGGCGCTGGTCTCGGGCCTGCTGGCCAGCGGCCGCGAGGCGTTCCTTCCCCGGATCACGGTCGTCGACGAGCACCTGCCGCGGGAGGTTCGCGAGGCGCTGGCGCTGGAGGACTTCCTCCAGCTCGAGCTGCGACGGTCGTTGGTGCTCTTTCACGGCGCGGCCCGCCGGCAGCTGACGATCGGTGGCAAGGGCGCGGTGCGGATCGACTACGCCCACGCGGTCAACCCGTCGGCGAGCAACGATCATCCGGGTGTCACCGACGTGCCGGTAGTGATCCGGGCGGCGACGGTCGGGATCATCGACGGGACGAGGCTACGGCGGGTGACGGTCGAGCTCTCCCAGGCCTTAGCCCGCCAGCAGCCCGGGCTGATCGACCGGGTGCTCTCCTCGCTGAAGCCGGAGGTAGGCCAGTGAGCGGACGACTGGTCAACCGCGGGCGCAGCGCGGACCGCTGGCTTGCCACCGGCCTGCTGCTGGCGCTGAGCG
>JAUVBO010000266.1 GCA_030591195.1 Pseudomonadota bacterium | reverse complement strand
CGTCGCTCAGCCGCCGCTTCGAGCTGCCCTTCATCTCGGTTCGCCTCTCCAACGAGCACTCGACCGAGGGTTACCTGCTGTGGGTCTCGCCGCCGCGGGAGGCGACGATCTATGACCTCGAGGTCTCGCCCGACGGCCAGCGCGCGGTGATGCTGATGCAGGCCAGCTACCGCTCGGACATGCGCCTGGCCAACATCTGCCAGTACACCGCCTCGATCAATGCCACCAGCTACCTGCTGGTGGACCTCGCCGCCGGCACGGTGCTGCTCAACCGCTTCACGCGGCTGTCGTTCAACGAGTGCAGCACCAACTGCGCGACCTACAACGGCGAGCCGTTGACGATCCCCTCGGTCTGCGCCGAGGCCCTGTCTTCGGTGCTCGAGGCCCGCGGCGAGCTGGTCCGCCCGGCCTTCGACGCTCGCGCCGTCACGCTGCTCTTCGGCTACTGAAGTCCGCCGTTGGCCGGGGCCGACCGGCAGCGCGCGGTCCCCATGCTCACCAGAGCTTGTTGTGGTTGTTGTCCGAGAGCGTCTCGATGAACGGCGACACCGGAGGCCCGTCGCCCAGATCTGGCACTTCGGCGCGAAGCTGGGCGGCGGTGGTGCCGTGACCGTGGTCGACGGAGATCGAGAGCTCCTCGTACTCGTCGTGGCCCTCGCCCTCGCGCACGCCGATCGGCACCTCGCCGGTGGGGATGTCGCCAGCGGCGATCGGCGCGGATCGCTGCCGCCGGGTCAGGTTGACCTTGTCAAAGGGGTCGAACTGGGGATCGGTGAGTAGCCGGTTGACCAGCGCCGAGAGGGGCCGGGCGCCGCCGTCGATCGACGAGGTCACCGCGTCGAGGGCCTCGCTCACTCCGCCCATGTTGTCGAACCGATCGTCGGGGTCTGGGGCGAGCATCCGGCCGATGATCTTCAGCAGCTCGACCGGGCGGTCGGCCGGCACCACCACCTCGGGCACGCTGCCCGAGCGCATCCGACGCCAGGTCTCGGTGGTGTTGCCGCGGAAGAGCCGCCGGCCGAAGCACATCTCCCACAACAGCACGCCGAGGCCGAACTGGTCGGCCCGAGCATCGAGGAAGGTCGCGCCCGCCGCCTGCTCGGGCGCCATGTAACCGACGGTGCCGGCGATCTTTCCCTCGAGCGGCGGAGGGTTGTGGCCGTCGAGGTAGCGCGCGATGCCGAAGTCGATCAGCTTCAGCTGCCCCTGGCGGGCGATCAGCATGTTCTGCGGGCTGAGGTCGAGGTGCACCAGCGGCTCATCGCCGTGGCGATGGAGGTAGTCGAGCACGCCGGCGAGCTGCTGACCGATAGCGATCAACGCCGGCGTCGGCAGGGTCACGCCGAGCTGGGACAGCCGGCGCATCATCGCGCGCAGGGTGCAGCCATCGACCAGCTGCATCGTCAGGAAGGCGCAGCCATCGACCACGCCCATCTCGTGGCAGTCGCAGAGATCCCCGTGATCGAGCCGCGTCAGCAGCCCGGCCTCGCGAATCACCAGCTTGACGAAGCGGTCCTCGGTGATCAGCGAAGGAAGCACCCGCTTGAGCGCCACGTTCAGCCCGTGATGGTGGCCGGCGCGGGCCACGCGAAACACCTCGGACAGCCGTCCGCCACCGATTTGTTCCAGCAGCTCGAACTTGCCAAAGACAGCCATTTCCGCCGTGGCAGTATAGGCCATTCACCGCCGACGCGCGAAAACCTCCTCACGTCAGCTCGGATGACCACCGCTCGCTATCCGCCGCCCTCGAGGCCGATCGCCGCGGCCGCCGACCGCATGCCCTCGATGGTCTCGGCGATCAGGTCGGGCAGCTCCACCCCAAGCATCTCGGCGCCCTTGGCGATCACGGCGCGGTCGACGCCGGCGGCGAAGCGCGCGTCCTTCCACTTCTTGCGCACGCTCTTGACCGGCAGGTCGAGCACGCTCTTCGACGGCCGGATCAGCGCCGCGGCGGCCACCAGGCCGGTGAGCTCGTCGATCGCGTAGAGCCACTTCTCGAGCTCGCTCTGGGGCTCGACGTCGGAGCAGAGCCCCCAGCCGTGAGAGACCACTGCGCGGATGTAGTCCTCAGGCCACCCCTGCCCCCCGAGGATCGCGGGCACGTGCTTCAGGTGCTCCGTGGGGAACCGCTCGTAGTCGACGTCATGGATCAGGCCGATCACGCCCCACTGCTCCTCGTCGGCGCCCTGCTTGCGGGCGACGTGGCGCATCACCGCCTCCACCGCCAGGGCGTGGCGACGCTGGCTCTCGGACTTAACGTTCTCAGTGAGCAGCTGCCAGGCTTGCTCGCGGGTCGGTGTGGTGCTCACTGGGCGCTATCCGTGCTGCTTGGCAAAGGCCCGCATCAGGCCGGTCACGCGCTCGACCCACTCGTAGGGGCAGGCGTTGTAGGTCGAGATGCGGATGCCGCCGACGGTGCGGTAGCCCTTGACCCCGATCATATCCTGGTCCTTGGCCTCGGCGATGAACCGCTTCTCGAGCTCCTCGCTCGGCAGGCGGAAAACGATGTTCATCAGCGACCGGCTGTCCTTCTCCACCGGAGCGCGGAAGAACTCGGGCTGGGCGTCGATGGTGCCGTAGAGCAGCTCACCCTTGCGCTGGTTCTCCTGCTCCATCGCCTCGACGCCACCCTTGGCCTTGAGCCACTTGAGCACCTTGCCGACGAGGTAGATCGGGAAGGCCGGCGGTGTGTTCGACAGCGAGTTCTTCGCCGCCTGGGTCGGGTAGTGGAACATCACCGGCAGCTCGGGGCAGCGATCGAGCATCCGCTGGTGCATGATCACCACCGTGACACCGGCGGGGCCGAGGTTCTTCTGAGCGCCGGCGTAGATCACGTCGAACTTGGTCGCGTCGAGCTTGCGGGAGAGAAAATCCGAGGACATGTCGGCGATCAGCGGGGCGGCGACCTCGGGGAAGGTCTTCCACTGAGTGCCGAAGATCGTGTTGTTCGACGTCAAGTGGACGTAGGCCGCACCTTCGGTCAGCGACAGCTCCTCAGGCCTCGGAATCCGGGTGAACTGGCCATCGACCTCGGTGGTCGCCGCCACGTGGGTCTGGCCGTAGAACTTGGCCTGCTTGATCGCCTTGTTCGACCAGTTGCCGGTGAGGATGTAGTCGCCGGTCTTGCCGCCGGCGAGGAAGCTCATCGGCAACGTCGCAAACTGGGTCGTCGCGCCGCCGCCGAGGAACATCACGTGGTAGTCAGCTGCGTCGAGCCCCAGCAGCTCGAGGAACAACGCCTGGGCCTCGGAGTGGACCGCGTCGTACTCGGGCGAACGGTGGCTCGACTCGAGCACCGACTTGCCGGTGCCGGCGAAGTCCAGCATCTCCGCCGCAGCCTCTTTGAGCACCTCTTCGGGCAGGCAGGCAGGCCCAGGGGCAAAATTCGCGACTCGTTTGCTCATGCGGTTCTCCAGCGCTCAGGCGGTCGGTGCAGGGGTGGATCCCCCCCCTTTGCCGCCGTTTAGCACGACGGCGCGTTTTTCCATAGACTGGAGGATGGTCTGGGGGGGATCGATCGGCCCGCCAAAGCCCCGAAAGGGGCTATTGTCCGCCAGCGCAAACCGCGAGCGCCGACGCTAGTCTGGAGGGCTCGCTTTCTTGGTGGAGCGCTCGGGTCGCACCGAATCCGCGTAGACCGACAGCCACCCTCCGGTGAGCCGCCGCACCCGCCCTACTTTGCCCCCATCTCCGCTAGATCCGTCATCTCCGCTTGAGTCGCCGTTGCGCAGCCAAGAAGTCACGAGCAGCACCACGACCAGGACGACCGCCAGGCCAATCCCAACGTACTGGATACTACTCATCTTCAGGAAATAGCTGCTATTCCCGTGCCAACAACAACCACATTATATGTGGTGTAAATCACATAATAATTCCGGTGCGGGCAAATGACGATCGGAGGGCAAGACATGCCTGCATGGTCTAGAGAGTCGAGATCAAACAGATCACCGTCTTTTGCACTATGCCAGGTTTTTGCATGGATTCGTGCATCACTTGCCCTGGTTGGCAGGCAAAAATTGCACGGATCGGCAGACCCTGGATCGGCAGACCCTAGGACCCTAGGTCCAGTCGAGGTCGAAGGGCGCGCTGGACAGCTCGAGGGAGCGGGCAAGGGCGCGATTGGCGCCCTCCTTGACCTGCGGGTCGAGCTGGACCAGATGATCCGATCCGTCGAGGGCGTCGTCGAGCACGGCGTTGAGGGCCCCCAGCATCTGCTCGGGGCGGGTCCGCATGTTGACGCAGGCGCAGACATCGCTGAGCAGGTTGTGCACCTGTAGGCGGTCGCTGTACTCCTGCTGTAGCTCGGTGACGAAGTTGGTCTCGGTGGCGACACCCACCGTCGCTCCGGGCTGCTGCACGGCCAGCTCGGCAAGCTTGCGGCGGATGAACAGCGTGCTACCAAGTCCCACGCGCGCGCGACCGGCGGCCGACACCGCGGCGCGGACGCTGGCGTTGGGCACCTCCGGGTGCAGGATCAGCCAAGCCTCGGGGTTGTCGATGGCAAACGCGGCGATCTCCTCCTCGCGGGCACGCACATGGACGCTGCACTCGCCGGTCCAGATCACCATCTCCGCCGCCTCGAGCTCCGCGTCGCCAACGCCGCCGTCGGGCTGGTCGTTGTGCCACAGGGCGACCCGCTCGACGCCCCGCTCGGCGACGATGTTGGCCGCCAGGTGCTGGTCGGGCAGGAAGACCGGCTTGCGGCCCTGATCGATCGCCCATTGATATGCGCTGATCGCGCTCGACGAGGTGTGGATGATCCCCCCGTACTCGCCGGTGACCGCCTTGACCTCGGCGCTGACGTTCGTGTAGCAAACCGGCACCCAGGGGGCGCGCTCGGCGCCTCCGAGCTGGGCGAGCCGCTGGAGCATGCGGCGCACCCAGGGCTCAGGCGCCGACGACTCGAGCGAGCATCCCGCTTCGTGGTCGGCGAGCACTACCCGCTGCTCGTCCCGCGCGAGGACCGCCGACGAGCCGGCCATGAACGGAACGGTGACGCAGAAGATCAGCTCGTGATCGCTGTCGTGCCCCCTCTTCGCCAGCTCCTGGGAGTCGGCGACCACCAGCTCCACCCCCTCGCAGCCGGCGAGCAAGCGCTTGATCCAGGTCGGCTGGTAGTAGTGCACCAGGAAGATCGTCCGCGAGGCGATCGCCTCGACCTTGTCCCGCAGCTCGGCCTGGACCGCCTCCGAAGGGCGCAGGTCCACCGGCGCGCAGGCATCCTCACTGCCC
Organism: Pseudomonadota bacterium; assembly: GCA_030591195.1. The sequence goes on along the minus strand of JAUVBO010000266.1, from coordinate 318 downwards.
GGCGCTGGCGGCAGCGCCAGCGACCCGTCGGCGGCGACCACCGCTCGGGCGTTGCTCGCGGAATCGTCCTTGGTATCGATCATCGAACTTCCTCCCGTTGCTGCCGGCGAAGCTCCTTGGGCAGCGCGAAGCTCGGCTCGCGCCCGCTCGGTCCGCACACCCGCTCGACGGTCTCGGCGCCGAGCTCCCGCTGCAAGCGCTCGACCACCGCTTCCACCAGGTCCTCGGGCGTCGACGCTCCCGCCGTCAGGCCCACCCTCGGCGCGAGATCCCCCGCCAGCCAGGTCGGGTCGAGCTCGCCCGGGTCGTCGATCAGCT
>JAUVBO010000701.1 GCA_030591195.1 Pseudomonadota bacterium | reverse complement strand
CGACCAGGGCCTGCCACCCGACCAGGGCCTGCCACCCGACCAGGGCCTGCCACCCGACCAGGGCCCTGTCCAGGACACGGGCCCGTCACCCGACGTGAGCGTCGTCGATAGCTCCGCCGAGGCCGGACCGGCGATCGCCTGCGGCAACACCGGGGTCACGCTGCAGGAGGTCGCCGTCGGCCAGCCCGACTACGTCGCCATGCGAAACAACGGCAGCACGCCGGTGAGCGTCGTCGGCTACACCGTCGAGATGTACGGCATCGGCACCACCCCGGAGATCTATACGATCACTACTCAGGACGTCACGGGAGACCTCGGGGCGGGGCAGTGGCTATACATCGTCGAGTACTCCGGTGGCGAGGCGGGGGAAGTGAGCACCGGCGACAACATCCCCTTCTACGACGGTCCCCCGAGCGCCGCCAAGCCCGACTCGGTGCTGCTCTACGACGCGCTGGGCAACCTGCTCGACTACTTTGCCGTCGGCGACGCGGTGGGCAAGCCGTCGAACGTGACCTTCAGCCCCCTGGGCTGGCCCGCCAGCTTCGACAGCGACAACGATTCGTTCCAGCGCACCACCTACCAGGGGAGCTGCCCCGCCTTCCAGCCCTCCGACTGGGCTGCCGCTGGCCTGACCCGCCGCCCATAGGGAGCTTCTTTCCTCGGCCTGTTATTGGGTCCCACGGCCTTGCCTGCGCTACCATATGAAGATGAATCCAGCGCGATGAAGCGCGGATCATGGGGGTCGACATGGCGCTCAGGCTCGGGGATCTGCTGATCTCCCAGGGATATATCACTGAGGAACAACTAAACAAAGCGTTAAAATCACAGGGGTTTTACGGCGGAAAGCTCGGGACCAACCTCGTCGAGGCGGGAGCCATCTCGGAGACCCAGCTGGCCGACGTGCTCGCCAAGCAACTCGGCCTGCCGTGCGCCCAGGCGTCAGACTTTGACTCGGTTTCCGATGAGGCGCTGAAGGCGGTCCCGGCGGCAACGGTCCAGAAGTACCGTGTGGTGCCGATCAGCAAGAAGGATCGGACGCTGCGCCTGGCGATGGCCGACCCGCTCGACCTGCGGGTGGTCGACGAGCTGGGGTTCTCCTCGGGCTGCCGGGTGGAGCCGGTGGTGGCCCCCGAGGTCCTGGTGCTCTACGCGATGGAGCGTCTCTACGGTATTCCACGCAGCACCCGGTACCTCAAGCTGTCAGCGTCGGTGTTGCAGACGACCAAGACCGGCGACTTCCAGGTGATCCAGGGCGGATCCGCCGCCGCCGCGCTCGCCACCGATGGCTCGAACGTGCAGATGGAAGACCGGGGCGCGTTCCTCGACATCGATCGGGCCGAGTTCGCCAAGAAGCAGAACCGCTACACGGCCGAGAAGGCCGCCCTCGACCTGTCGAAGGTCGATAGCCAGCAGGAGGTGTTCGAGACGATCCGCAAGTTCGTTCGCGGGCACTTCGACCAGCTGGCGATCTTCGCCTTCCGCGGCGATAACGTGGTCGGCTGGATCCAGTCGGGCTGCCGGCTCTCCGACGCCGAGTTCCGCAACCTCGCCTTCCCCCGCGACCAGAGCGTGCTGTTTCGCGAGGGCTGCAGCTCGGCGGCGCCCTACGTCGGGCCGGTGCCGGTGACCGAGCTCGACGCGCGGGTGTTCCAGTCGATCGGGATCCCGACCAACCAGGACCTGATCTTCCTCCCCGTCATGGTCAACAAGCGCCCGATCACCGTCATCGTCGCCAGCGGCCCGCACCAGGGAGAGATCAAGGCTCGGGTAGCGATGTTCGACTCCTTCGCCAAGAAGGTCGGGCTCTCCTTCGAGCTGCTGTTCATCAAGCAGCGCATCCTCGGCAAGGCAGTGATCTAGCAGCATTCGGCCTTCATCTCGCGACGGCGGTGCTGGTTGTGCGCGCACGGTGACCCGTGCTAATGCGCCAGGTGAGCGCAACCCGCCTACCCGCAAGAGGAAACGGCCATGAGCTCTGAAGACAACGGCGAAAACGGCGCCCCGGTCGAGGACGAAGAGCGCCAAACCGATCAAGGTCCGCTGCGCGAGCTAGTGCAGCCCTTCATCGATCTGGTCCACGCGCCCCGTGCCCTGTGGGGGATCAACCTCGGCTACGTGCTCGAGGGGATGGTGTACTTCGGGATGCTGGGCTACCTGGCGATCCACTTCTCGGAGTTCGTCTTCCAGGCCGTCGAGCACTCCGACGAGTGGTCCCACTCGTCGGTGATGGTGCTCACCGCCGGGATCACGATCTCGATGTTCTTCCTCGGCACAGTTGCCGACAGGTGGGGCGTCCGCCAGGCGCTGCTGCTCGCCTTCGTCCTGGCCTTGGTCGGACGGGGCGTGATGTCGGCGGCACCAACGGTGCTCGGCTTCGATCCGCCGCGCCCCACCGTGCGCGCTGGCGACAAGGTGAGCCTGCGGGTCACCAAGCTCGGCGATCACGATCGCAACCGGGTGATCAGCGAGGTCACGCTGCTGGCGCGGACCGCGGGCAATACCGCGACCACCGACGGGCTGGCGACCGACCTGGCCGCCGGGGCCGGGACCGCACCGAACGCCAAGCTCGCCTTCAAGCTGGTCAAGCTGAGCCGGGCCAAGGTCGTCGGCGGCCAGGGGCAGCAGTGGCAGCTGAGCTACGGCAGCGGGCCGGCCAAGGCGACGCTGGTGCTGCACTCGAACAAGGCCAAGGCGCTCTGCGTCGGCGCGACCCTCGCGCTCGATCGGGCCTACGTCTACCTGCGTGACAAGGGGCCGGTGATCCGTAGCCACTGGAACAGCGACATCTCGCAGATCGACCGCAGCGGTTGCAAGGACGAGGACCAGCCCGACGACAAGCACCTTGCCGCGTCCAAGGAGGAGGACGGCGACGTCTACCTCGCCCCGGCGGCGCAGGTGCCGCGCCAGCCGACGATCGACGGCCAGCGGACCACCCTCGCGGCCCTCGCCAGCCACGGCGCCGGCAAGGTCGATCTGGTGCTCGAGGACGTCTCGGTGAGCTACGTCCGCAACGGCGGCTACCTCCTCCAGACGGACGGGGGCGGCCCGGGGATGTTCGTCTTCCTCGACCCGCTCTGGTCGCCGCTGCACCTGCTGACGCTGCTCGGAATCCTCTTCATCGTCATCGGCTACGGCATGTACCAGCCGGCGGCCTACGCGGCGGTGCGGCAGTTCACGACGCCGAAGACCGCCGCGATGGGCTTCGCGATGCTCTACGCGCTGATGAACCTTGGCGGCTGGCTACCGACCTTCGCCTTCCTCGTGCGGGACAAGGAGTTCCTCGGCCTGGGCATCACCGGAGCCTTCTGGATCTACACCGGCTTCACCGCGCTGGCGCTGGTGCTGACGCTGCTGTTCCTCTCGCGGAACACCGTGAGGAAGGCGATCGAGCGGGTCCAGGAGGAGACCGCCAAGATCAAGGCCCACGAGGACGCAGACGCAGACGACAGCGACGACAAGGATCAGG
>JAUVBO010000633.1 GCA_030591195.1 Pseudomonadota bacterium | reverse complement strand
CGAAGGCAAAGAGGCGAACGCTGCACGGATCCTCCTGGCGGTGCGAACGGTGCCGATGCTCGGCGGCCAGCGGCTGGTGCTGGTGCGAGACGCCCACCAGATCGGCGCCGACGAGCTCAACCAGCTGCTGCCCTACATCAAGGATCCCTCTCCGACGAGCTGCTTGCTGCTCGTCGCCGACAAGGTCGACCTGCGGCTCAAGTTCTACTCGGCGCTCAAGAAGCACGCCGTGCTCGCGCGGTTCGATCCGCTCAAGGACCGCCAGGTGCCGGACTGGATCGTGGGCGAGGCCAAGCGCGAAGGGGTCGCGCTGGCCCCGGGCGCCGCCCAGCGCATCGCCTCGGCGGTGGGTACCGAGATGGGCCAGCTGGCGGCCGCGCTCGAGCAGCTGTCGCTCTACGCCGGCGGCGAGTCGGTGACCCCCGACCACGTGGAGGAGCTGCTGGCCGAGACCCGCGAGCGCTCGATCTTCGAGCTGACCAACGCCGTCGGGCGCGGGGACCGGCGCGAGGCCCTGCTGGTGCTTCGCCGGATGCTCGGCGCTCGCGAGTCGGGGGTCAGGATCGTGGCGATGCTCTCCCGTCACCTGCGGCAGCTGTGGCAGATCCACGAGCTGACCGCGGCTCGCCAGCCGAACAAGGCGATCGCTAGCCAGGTCGGCATCCACCCGTTCTTCGTCAAGGACATGCAGCAACAGGCCCGGAGGTTCGACCGTAGGAGCCTCGAGCGGACCCTGCGGGCGCTGTTTGTCGCCGACCGCTCGCTCAAGTCGAGCCGCCTCTCGGACGCGCTGGTGCTGACTCAGCTGGTCTTGTCGCTCTGCTAGAGGGCTGGTCCTGTCGCGCTGCTGAGGGGCTTCAGCCTTGGCTGGACCAGCTCGTGACCCGAGGGCAGGCCGCCGGCTGGCTCGGCGCAGCGGCAGGCGTCGAGGATCGCCGCCTGGGTCGCGTCCCGGGCGAGCACGCCGACCCGGTGCAGGTCACGCCGCGGCGCGCCGCCGACGGTGGCGCAGATCACCAGGTCGCCGTCGTGGCGCGTGAACGGCGGGTCGATGCAGCGGGCGAGGGCGACCGAGGCCTGCTCGGCGATCCACTCGCACTCCACCCCGTCGAGCTCGGCGTTGGTGGCCACGAGACAGAGGGTGGTGTTCTGGCCGAGGGCTTCGCAGCGCGTCCCGGCGCGGATCAGGTTCGCGCTACCCACCAGGCGACTCGAGCTCGGCTCGCGGCGGGTGCCGGCGAGGATCCGCCCGCTGGTCGGATCGATCACGTCGCCCACGGGGTTGAGCACGACCAGCGCGCCGACGCGTAGCCCGTCTTCGCTGACGGTCCCGGCGTTCCCCAGGCCGGTCTTGGTCGCGCAGCCCGACCCGAGCAGCTTCCCGGCGGTGACGCCAGCGCCGGCGCCGACGTTGCCCGAGCGCGGCGCCCGGGCACCGGTGAGGGCGAGCTCCGCCGCCTGCTGACCCATCTCCTCGTCCGGGCGCACGTCGGCGTCGCCAAGGCCGAGGTCGTAGACCACGGCGCCCGCGACGATCGGCACCGTCGCCTTGCCCGTCTGGTGGCCGATGCCCTCGGCGGCCAGCCTCCGCATCACGCCGCTCGCCGCGGCCAGGCCGAAGGCGCTGCCGCCGCTGAAGCAGACCCCGTGAACCCGCTCGACCGCGTGCCGCGGGGTGAAGACCGGCAGCTCGCGCGAGCCGCTGGCGACGCCGCAGACCACGTGTGCTGCCACGGCCCCGCGGGTGAAGACCACCGCGGTGCAGCCGGTCAGGGCCCGGGGATCAGTGACGTGGCCGACGGCCACGCTGTCGATGTCGGCTACGCTGCGGACCAGGTTGTCGCTCGGTGTACCGTCGGTCATTGGCGCGGGTCCTCCTGGTCGGTGTCGTGATCTCGAGCGGCGCCTGACCGGACGGCGTGGAGCAGGCTCGTCAGCTCGGCCACGCGCAGCAACCGGCAGAGCGCGGCATAGATCACCACGCCCGCGGTGACGGCGGCAAGCAGCACCGCGTAGTTGAAGGCCCGGGCACCGCCGAAGGTCCAGTCGCCCACCCGGCAAATGCCCCAGGCCCCGAGGCCGCAGCCGGCAGCGCACAAGGCGGCCAGGGCGGCGGAGGTCACCACCGGCCCCAGCCCGAGGGGGCCGAGGCGCCGGCGAAGCAGCACCACGAGGATCATCAGATTGACTGTGGTGGCCAGGCTGACGGCGAGCGCCAGCCCGAAGGTGCCCAACGGCCGGTGGAGGACCCAGGCCGCGGCGGTGAAGACCGCCAGACACACGGCCGAGACCTTGACCGGTGTGCGGGTGTCGTGCAGGGCATAGAAGACCTGCACCGTCTGGCGCACCCCCCCGGCAGCGAGCAGCCCGCAGCAGAAACCGACCAGCGTCCGTGCCGTGTCGCGTGCCATCTGGTGGTCGAACGGGCCGCGCTGGAAGACCACCGCGCAGAGCGGCACGGCGACCGCGATCAACCCGGCGGTGGCCGGTAGCAAGACGAAGGCAGTCATCCGCAGGGAGAAGCGGAAGGTGCGCTTGACCCGCTCCAGGTCCCCGGCGCTTGCTTGCTGGGACAGCTCGGGCATCACCACGGTGGCCAGGGCCACCGCGAAGATGCCGATCGGGAACTCGATCAGGCGCTGGGCATAGTAGATCTCGCTGATCGAGCCCTCGGGCAGGAACGAAGCGAACTGCCGCGCGAGCATCACGTAGATCTGGTAGACCGCCAGGGCGAAGACCGATGGCGCCATCAACCGGGTCACCTCCCGCACGGCGGGGTGGGCGAGGTCGAGCTTGGGCAGCACCAGGCTCTGGTGGCGGCCGAGGGGGGCTAGCTGCAGCAGCACCTGGGCTCCGCCGCCGACGAGGGCGCCGACGGCGAGTGAGATCGAGGGTGGCCAGCCGCGGGCGACGAGCCAGCCGTGGCCCACCAGCACGGTGCCGATGATCCCGATGTTGAGCACCGCGGGGGCGGCGGCCGGCGCGGCGAAGTGCTGGCGGGAGTTCAGCACGCCCATGGCCAGCGCGGTGAGACCGACGGGGATCAGATAGGGAAATACCAGGCGAGTCAGCAGCGTCGCCAGCGAGAGGGTCTCGGGGTGGCGGGTCAGCCCGTAGGCGAATGCGCGGACCACCAGTGGCGCGGCGAACACGCCGATGGCGGTGGCTGCGATCAAGGCGAGCAGGGCGAGGCCGAGGGCGGCGCGCACCATCGCGCGCGCTTGCTCTTCGCCGTAGCGGGCGCGGTGGGCGGTGTAGACCGGGATGAAGGCCACGGTCAGCGATCCCTCGGCGAGCAAGCGACGAAGCACGTTGGGCACGGTGAAGGCGACGAAGAAGGCGTCGGTGCCCTGCTGGCGAAACAGCGCCGCGACCACCGCGTCGCGGATCAGCCCGAGGACGCGGCTGGCGAGGGTCAGCAGGCCGACCAGCCCCGCCGACCGGGTCATCCGACCATCGGCCTGCTCGTCGTCCACCGGGTTGTCGTCGCTGGCTGTCATCCGACCTGCTCATATTGCAGGCCCTCGACCTGTCGACCAAGAGAAAGGGCTTCGCTGCCACCAGCGCTGTCGGTCGCCAGAGTTGGCGAGGCGAGGCGGCGAAGCGCGGTGGAGGGGGAGGGGGCCCCAAGCGCAAGTCGCCCGGGTGCAGAGGGTTGCTCTGCTGGAATCGTTCAGACGCAGCGCTCCGGGT
>JAUVBO010000205.1 GCA_030591195.1 Pseudomonadota bacterium | reverse complement strand
CATCTGGGCATGAACATGTATCTTCTGTGGTTGCTCGGCAGGGTGCTCGAACCCGCGCTGGGCAAGGTTTCGTTTGGTCTGCTCTATGCCGTTTCCCTCATGGGTGGCGCTGTGGGCGTGATGTTGCTGAGTCCGGGTTCACCCACAGTGGGAGCTTCCGGAGCCGTGTTCGGCCTGATGGGCGCAATGGTGGTGATGCAGTGGCGTGCGGGTCAGAATCCGTGGCATCCCCCCCGAGGGTATGGACCGCGTGCGGATGATCGTCTCCTGCGCCAGCGAGCCCAATGTGGAATGGCAGCTGTGCGACAGCTTGCGGGAGCTGCCTTGACCAGGCCGGGAGGCAGCCCGCCCGGCGTGGACTGAATGCTTCTCGGACGCTATCAGGTTCTCGAACGGATCGCCGCGGGCGGCATGGGCGTGGTCTACCGCGGCGTGTCCCACGGCGTCGATGGCTTCAAGAAACCGGTCGTGTTCAAGCGCATCCGCGGTATCGCGAGGCAGAACCCCACGACGGCGAAGCGGTTCCTCAACGAGGCGCTGATCCTGATGGCGATGTCTCACAGCAACATCGTCCAAATACTCGATCTCTGCAAGGCCAACGACGAGCACTTCATGGTGCTGGAGTACGTCGACGGCGCCGATCTCGCCACGCTGCTCGAGCGCAGTCGTGCGGCCGGCATCTGGCCCTCGCAGCCCGTGGCGCTGTCGATCGTCAGTCACATGCTTCGCGGTCTGGACTACGCCCACCGGCGAGTCGACGACCGGGGACGGTCGCTCGGGATCGTGCACCGGGACCTCAAGCCAGCCAACGTGCTCTGCTCGAAAGAGGGCGAGGTCAAGCTGACCGACTTCGGGGTGGCATCGCTCGCCGGGGCCGAGCTGACCGTGGCGGGCGGGTTGATCGGCACCGTGGACTTCATGTCGCCCGAGCAGGCGAGCGGGGAGCGGGTGGACCAGCGGTCGGATATCTTCTCGGTCGGCACGATCCTCTACACCCTGCTCTGTGGCCAGATGCCGTTCGCCGGCACCAATCCGGAGACGCTCCGCCAGGCGGTGTGCCACGCGCGCGTGACACCGCCCTCGGCGCTCGGCGTCGATCTGACACCGGAGGTCAAGCGGGCGCTGCTGACCGCCATGGCCCGTGCCCCCGATGAACGCTTCGAAGACGCAGCGAGCATGCTTCGAGCGATCGAAGCGTGCCGGCGCTGCTTGCCCGAAGTCGCCAGCGCGTTCGACCTTCGAGAGCTCTTCCAGCGGATCATCGGCCTCGCTCCGCGTTCCGACGAAGACGCCGTGGTGGTCGTGTCCGACGATCTCGTCGGCACCCGGCTCACCGGGATGCCAGCGGTCGCCGCGGACTCGCCGGCCGCCCGGAGCGCCACCACCGCATCGGGCGAAGCCGCTGCCGTCGACGCTTACGGGGCGACGTGTTGCGCACCCGACGGTCGCCTCGGGCCGCCGACGGCGATGTCCGCAGAGGTGCGCCAGCCGACGGCGATGTCCGCAGGGGTGCGCCAGCCGACGGCGAAAACGGTCCCCCCCGATCGACGGCGCACCACCTCGGACGGCGTCGACCGGGGCCGCCTGGTGCGCCGCCTCACGTTGCTTGTCGCTCTGGCCCTGCTCGGCGGGGCGACGGGGCTGTTCGTCGCCACCCCAGATTACCCGGCCTGGGCGCCCAACGCCCCCGACGGCTTGTCCACCGCGGACGATGCCCGCGCGTACGCGGCGCTCACTTCGAAGGATCCGCGCGATGGTGCGAGCGTCGATCCCGTGGCCGAGAACGCGCCACGACCCCGCGACGCGGCGCCCGACGAACCTGGCGACACGTGGCCGGCCGCGCCCGATCCCCCCCCTCGCCACGCGCGTCCCCAGCGCAGGCAACACGCCTGGGGTTGGCTGCTGATCAGCACGCGGCCCGCCTACGCCGAGGTCTATCTGCGCGGTCGTGGCGGGAGCCGTCGCGCAGGCAACACGCCGTGCCGCCTCCGCCTACGGGTGGGGACCTACCGCGTACGCCTGGTCAACCGGGCCTTCGGCCTGTCGGTCACACGCCGGGTTCGGGTGCACCGTGGTCGCCAGAGCCGCCTCGCCTTGGAACGGTTCGGCGGATCGCTCCCCCAGTAGCAGCTTGTCTTGGGCGTAGGGTCCGTGGTGGATATAATCCGATGATGTTCGTTCGCTGCCCGGCCAAGCTCCTCTCGGTGACCATGCTCCTGGCGCCGGTCGTCGCAGACGCCGCACCGGCCACGAGGACCATAACTCTGGCCGGCACGCCCACCCACCAAACCCGGCGAGCCCTGCGCCGGGCGCTGGCGCCACGGCGAATCCGGCTGCTGAGCTCGGGGAGGGGGCAGCTGGGCGAGTCGGGGCCCGCTTCCAAGCCGGGCGCAGCGCATGTCCGCCGCACCGAGCAGGTGGTACGCCAGGCGACGGATCTCTATTACGTTGTCGAGTTCGCCAAGGCCACGGTGCTGCTGACCAAGGAGGTCGAGCGCAGCAGCGGGAAGCTCGTGCTCGCGGGCCGGATCGATCTTCTGCAGCAGCTGCATCTCTGGCGCGGCGTCTGCCTGCTCAAGCAGGGAGACGACACCGGGGCGATGCGGGCCTTCTCCACGGCTGCGATGCTCGGTCAGGGGGGGCCGGACCCGGCGCGGTTCCCGCCGGAGGTTGTCAGGGGCTTCATCCGGGCTCGCGAGACGGTCAACCGGCGACGGTGGACCAGGCTGACGCTCGACATCTCGCCACACCACGCGAGCGTCGAGGTGGGTGGTAGAGGGGTCTTGAGCGCGATTTCGCTTCGTCGGGGGCATCACTGGCTGGTGGCCAGGGCCGTTGGCTACCGCACCGTCGTCCGGCGGATCGCGGTGGGCGAGCCCCAGGCGCGGGTCGCGTTCTCCCTCGAGCCCGCTCCCCTCGCCGTGGTCCGCGGCCAGCTGGCGCGACTGCGCGCCGAGGGAGCGCTCGATCCCACCCGCGTCGACGTGGCGAGCGCCCTCGGGCGGCTTAGGGGAACCCGCGAGACGCTGGCGGTCGCCGAGCGCGAGAGCCGGGGCCGGGTGCGGCTGACGCTGCAGCGGATCCGCTGCGCCGACGGCAGGGTCATCGCCCGCACCGAGACGACGGTCGATCCTCGCCGCCGGGGGCGGGCCGTCGCGCGGGCGGTCCGCGTGCTCTGGAGCGCTCCCGTGGTGCGCCGAACGAAGCCGCTCTACAAGCGTTGGTGGGTCTGGACCGCGGTCGGCGTCGCCGTGGTGGCGGGCGCCATCGCCGTCGGTCTGGCCGTGGACACGCCGCCCATGACCTACGCGATCCGTCTCGCGCCCCCGCCCTGACCTCCCCAAGTTCCTGGGGACCGCATGGGGTAGCGGCCCGGGAGCACCGAGCTCCCGAAGGCGACCTGCTCAGTCGACTCGTCGACCCGAGAGTCAGTCGACCGTCGACCCGCTGGTATTGCCGGCCCAATCAAGCGCGCAATGCGCGCTTGTTTTGGGGTCAGAAGCAATACTGGTAGTACTGGGTGGAGCGAGCGTCGATCCAGTAGCACTGGTTCGGGATCATGCGGGTAGATTCGAGGCTCAGTACCTTGTGGCACCTCACCTCGACCGGCGGTACGTAGCCCGCGTCGACGTTGAACATCACCGCCGCGAGGAGCTTTTTCTTCCCGTTGCCCCAAACGGGGTCGATGTACAGCTGGTCCGGCCCCTGCACGTAGAGGAACCGGCCGAGCGCGGTCTCGGCGAAGGTTGCCATGTCGACCCAGTAGTACTTGAAACCGCCCACGCGGTAAGGATCGTTCGGGCTCGAGATGAGCCCAACCTGGTCAGCCCCGGCTAGCGTCAGGTTGACGTACCCATCGCCCCACCCGACGTTTTCGATGCGGCCGTTCTGCTTCTCTTGCAGGGTCATGACGAAGCTCGACGTCGCTTCCCACTTGCCGATGGAGATGTCATCGGCGTGAAGGGCGATCTCGTGACAGTAGCCATCGTTCGCGATGGAGAAGCGCTCGTCCAGCGACGGTGCCGATGCGGTCGTCGCCGTTCCACGCGTCGTCGTCGTGTCGTCTCCCTTACCACCCGCCCCGGCGGGACCCGTCGGACCGATGGGAGCTCCACAGCCCACGAGCATCGATAGCGAAACCGCTGCAGCGGCAGTGAGAAGCCTGTGTGTCATGTTCTCCTCCTTGCATGACGGGTGATGCACCCTTGGTGCCACGGTCGGTTTCCCAGAAGCCTGTGCGTCATGTTCTCCTCCTCGTTGCATGACGGGTGGTGCACCTTTGGTGCCACGGTCGGTTTCCCTGGGATTTCACGCGGCCGACCCAAGATCCTGCGTGTCGATCCGGCACACGCAAGAGGTGATCTTTGCCGACTACGTCTACATCGACAGTGTTCTCAAAGAGGTAGGCATCGTCGCGGCACTCGCACAACGGGTCGCTTGTCAGCAACGCGATCCGTCGAACGCATATGCAGCAGATGGCCGGCAACACCTGCAACCAGCAGATGGCCGGCAACACCTGCAACAAAACCGGCGGTTATTCGTCCAGGCAAGGCAACAAACGTTGGAACCGAGCAAGTGACCGCGCTCTTGTTCACCGCTCCGAGCGACAGGTAGGGGATGCCTTCTGCTTACCGACGAGGCGCTGGATCAGTAGCCGCCGACTGGAGCGCCAGCAGCGGCTTGAGCCTGTCGCGTACGAGCCGGTCGATCCAGTAGGCACCCGCCTTTTCGGGCGACATCCTCAACACGTCGCGATCGAACGCGACCGGCGTGTCGAGCCCCTCGGTGACGACCGCCGCACCAAGGCCAACGTCGTCGAGGCTCTCGGAGCCTCCCACAAGGCCAAGCTGCCCGAGATCCTCGGCGCCTTCGACGGGGTGCGCGCTCGCTTCGCCGCCACCGACGACGCCCGGGCGCGCGGCCTGACCGCCAAGCACTTCTCGTTCAACGTCAAGGGCGGTCGCTGCGAGCGCTGCGAGGGCCGCGGTCGCCTCGCTGCGGACATGGGCTTCTTCGCCCGGGTCGAGCTGCCCTGCGATGCCTGCGGGGGCCGTCGCTACGGCGACGAGGTGCTCTCCTGCCGGATCGACGGCAGGAGCGTCGCCGACCTGCTCGACCTCGGCGCCACCGAGGCACTCGGGCTGGCGCCGTTCGCCGACCAGGCCGAGCTCCGAGCGCCGCTCGAGCAACTGGTGACCATCGGCCTCGGATACCTGCCCCTCGGCCAGCCTGCCGCGACGCTCTCGGGGGGCGAGCGGAGACGACTGCGCCTGGTCCGCGAGCTGCTCGCGACCCGCGCCGCCGCCGACCGTAGATCGCCGCTCTACCTGCTCGACGAGCCGACCGTCGGGCTGCACGACGATCAGCGTCGAGCACAACCTCGATCTGATCGCCCACGCGGGCTGGGTCATCGACCTCGGACCGGAGGCCGGCGACGCGGGCGGACGGATCGTCGCCAGCGGCCCGCCGGCGCAACTGGCGGCGTGCGACCGCTCTCACACCGGCCGCCACCTCGCCGCCCGGCTCGCGCGCTGAGCGCTACTTGGCCAGGATCAGGCCACTGCCGCGAGGGGGAGGGGGCGACACCTCGGTCGCAATCGCTCGCCAAGCCGTGCCCGCGAGCCACCACCGCGAGGGTGAGACACCCCCTGTCAGCTCCTTCGATCGACTTCCTCGCTCGAACTCGTCCGGTGAGGCGACACCTCGGCAGTTCGATCGACCTCCTCGCTCGAACTCGTCCGGTGAGGCGACACCTCGGCAGTTCGATCGACCTCCTCGCTCGAACTCGTCCGGTGAGGCGACACCTCGGTCGCAATGGCTTGCCAGGCCTTGCCCGCGAGCCACTGCCGCGAGGGACCTGCCGCGGGCAGAGGTTGCTCGCTGAGCGAATCCCCGCTGGGTGGTGCTCTACCACCACCTCGCCGCCCGGCTCACGCGCCGAGCGCTACTTGGCCAGGCAGACCTGCTTGACCGGATCGCAGGCGCCGACCTTGCAGCCAAACTGGCCGCAGTCGGGCATGCAGCCGCCGCCGACGCATCGGTAGCCGACGCGGCAGTCCTTCGGCGCGGCGCAGGGGTGGTAGCAGTAGCCGTCGCCCCAGCTGTT